>JBFMAX010000002.1:300000-466781 GCA_040755395.1 Nitrospirota bacterium | reverse complement strand
GGTTGGACTCGGCGGGGAACTTACTGGACTGAGGGCTCGTTCCTCCATCGTGATTCCCTCCCTGTGCCCAGAGAGGGAGGAATTTCAGATGAAAACTCAGGGGGGAGTTTCGCATGAAAGCTGACACCCCGCGGATCGCGGGTGCAGAGCTTGTTGCCGTAGGCGTCATAGGCCATGCGGGTCTCCGGACTCGTGCCGCCATTAAGCCAGCGCACGACACGGGTCAGATGCCCCTTGGTCGGCACCTGGTTGGTCGAGGCGGTGCCGCAGCTCGTCGTGCCGTCGTAGTAGAAGTCGGTGCGCGCCATTTGCGTGCCGGCAGGAATCCCGGCCGAGATGGTCTCGCTGGTTGGGAACCCGACGAGCCAGTCCGTGGTGTTGTAGCCGAAGGTGCGGGCGATCGTACGATCGTCCGTCGTGGTGGACGTGTCGCCGTGTTGGTCTTCTTGCGTCACGTTGCCGTGGAGATCATAGGTGTAGGCCACCTTTGTCTGTTTGCCGGCGACTCCACTGTTGTAAATCGTCGAAACCACCTCTTTGACCGGCGTGTAGAACGGAGCGGCGGGGGCCGTCCCGTCAAGCGTGTCCTCGTAATACAGAGTCGTTGTTTCCGTGAGCACTTGTCCCGCCCCATTCTTGACGGTGGTCCTGTAGGGTTGCCCTTTCATATACCCGTTCGCAACGTTCGGATCATTGCCACCGACGGCGACGTCGTTACCTTGATGGAACCAGGTCTCGGTGATCGTCTGCTCGCCATTCAGCCCGACCGGCCCCGTGACCTTGGCATAGTGAAAACCGCGGAAGTCACGTTCACCAATATGATAGAACCCACCGGAGTAGGTATAGCTTGTAGTTGACACGTTGCCATTGCCATCATTCGTAGTGATGCTGCTGACCGTTTGAACCGGAAAGGGGAGCTGCGTATTTGCGTAATGCGTGGAGGGTATGTACGCGATGTTCGCGCTACCGGCCAGACCGTTGGATACAGAATTAAGCAGGTACGGGATACCAGTGCCCGAAGAAAGTCCCATATAATCATAGAGTCCGGTTCCCGAGCGTCCGTGAATGTAGATATCAGCTTTCCCATCGCCGCTAAAGTCCCCGGTCCGCAATTCATAATCTTGCCAACCCGCTCCCCAGGACCAAGTCCAGAGATTGAAGCCGTTGCCTGTGGATAAGCCCATGTGTTCTCCGACACTCTGGCCAGGACCGCCATGAAGGTAGAGATCGGTCTTGCCATCTCCATTGAAGTCACCAGTCATCACCTCAAAAGCGCCCCAATTCCCACCGGAAGACCATGTCCAAAGTTGAAAGCCTGTGCCGGTCGAGAGACCCATATAATCATAAGGTGCTCCTACATAGCGTTCGTGAATATAGATGTCGGTTTTTCCATCGCCATTATAATCACCTGGGATCACTTGATAGTCCGCCCAGTTTCCGCCGGAGGTCCACGTCCAAAGTTGAAAGCCTGTGCCGGTCGAAGTTCCCATGTAATCGTAAGGAGCACCAGGGTATCTTTGATGGATGTAAAGGTCAGTCTTAGCATCTCCGTTGAAGTCACCCAGTATCACTTCGTAGTCGGTCCAATTACCTCCAGAGGTCCACGTCCAAGGAGTAACGTTGAACCCTGTACCCGTTGAGAGTCCCATGTAGTCATGGTTTCCAGTTCCAGGGCGCCCGTGGAGGTAAATATCCGTCTTGCCGTCGCCGTTGAAATCCCCAGTGTGTAACTCATAGTCAGACCAACCAGCGCCCCAGGACCATGTCCATAACTCAAATCCATTTCCTGTGGATAACCCCATGCGTTCCCCGACATTTGTACCTGGACGCCCGTGGAGATAAAGGTCTGTCTTGCCATCCCCGTTGAAATCACCAGGGATTGCTTCGAAATTTGACCAGATCCCATCGGACCCCCCACGTCCAGAGGCTGAAGCCTGTTCCAGTCGAGAGTCCCATATAATCAGGGACCTGAGCTCCATCTCGCCCGTGAATGTAGATATCGGCTTTTCCGTCTCCATTAAAGTCACCTGGGATTATCGCTTCATAATTGGTTGACCAGTTTCCACCTGATGTCCATGTCCATGGGGTCACATCAAACGTACCAGGACTCGCGGTGTATTGAACGGTGGCTGCAGGAAGAGCCGACGCTACTCCCTCATTGGTGATCGTGCCCGAGGTATTCAGACTTGCGTTGGAACCGAACTGCTGTACGGCCGAGACCATTGAGTTGCCAGTGCTAGAGCCTTGTGAGTACTGCACCTTGTACGCCCGCACGAGCTTGGTCATGGCCAGATCGGCCCAGACAGCGATAGTTTTGAGGCGGTACCGTGTTTTGATCTTGAAATTGCTTGTATACATGTCCGGTGCGTCAAGACGGTCACCTGCGTCACGGTAGAACTTGATCACATTCGTCGGGGCAACATCCGAGCCACTCTCCAAGCCATCGGATGTATGGCCGGTGTAGCGTACCTCATCGAGGTAGCCTTGATTATTTCCCTGATCACCCCAGTACACGACTTTCATGTAGTTGCCATCTCGATCGACTACCCAGTCTAAACACCACTTGAAGATTAGGCTGCCATCTGAATTGGTAATGCGTGACGCCCCCGTCTGCCCGAACAAGTATTTCGTCCCTTTCTTGTCGGTCGCCTCCCAGCCACCGCTGGAGAGTTTCCGGATTCTCGTGAAGCCGCCCTCGATCTTGGCACGATACTCGTCGGTCCCGTATTGCGGCGTCGCTACGAGTTCCGTGGACACGCCGTTCAGGTGGAACGTGTAGTCATCTCCGCTGTAATTCACCCCGAACCGCGTCTGTCGCTCAATCGCTCCCACTTCCAGCTTCCACCCCATCCCGACCCAGCCGTTGCCGTTCGCGCTGCTGTAGACGAGTTGCAGATTCGGTTGCATCCCGTTGCGGCCGGGTGGGACCTCAATCGGAATACTCGTCGTCGTTGCGCCGGTGAAGAGATCCGCGTGCACCGCGCCGCCGACAGCTTTGATCGGCGTGTCGTCGTCTACTTCCTTCGCGGATGCCGCGAAGGAAGCCAGCAGCACATAGCTAACAGCGAGTGGCCAGATGAAGACCGAAGAATGGCGGCGGATCATGGTGCGACTCCTTTCGACGCGAGGGACTAGCTGATAGCCGATAGCGAATAGCTTCAGGCTAAGTACCGATGATTCGTGATGCGTGAAGCGTCTCCCCCTCACCGTCGCCTCTCCCGCTAGGGGAGAGGGTTGATGCAAAAGGAAGAGTGACGCGTAACGAAGAGGGCGTACGTAGCATCACGGTGGCGGAGTGTAGTGAAAATGTTCACGCGCACAAGTCGCCCAAATGAGGGGATCACCCATTTGAGGGGATGCGGGCTTGTGAAGAGGATCGAAGAAAGACGACTTCGGTGACTGACTCAAGTGCAAGTGCAGGACAACGTTTCAGTTCAGCATCCCCTCGATCGAGGGAATGCCTCGGATGAGGGGATTGCAGGTTGCACAGCGCACAGCTAAAAGAGTTTACCCCTCACCCTAGCCTTCTCCCGCTAGGGGAGAGGGAGGAGACAATTAGAAGTGAAAGAGAGGGGATCGTTAGGAAGGAGTTGAGCAATGCCGACCTTGGTGCGACGGGCTGCCTTGCTTGATCTTCTGCGCGCGCGGGTGTGCTCTCTTCGGAGCAAGTCGAACGGTTGCTTGCCGAAGGGAATGGGTCGCAACGGGCGCTACAGGCGCGGCTGCTTGAGGAAGGAATCATTTCCGAAGCGGCTCTGGCGGAGGCGCTCGCTGAGCAATACGCCGTGCCGTTTCATGTGCTGCAGGATTTCCGCGTGGACTTCGAAAAGTTCTCGACGATTCCGGTGGACTGGATGCGCCAATACTGTTTTCTCCCGCTCGAAGAGCGCGACGGTCTCCTGACGCTGGCCGTACCTGATCCACAAGACTTGCGGGCGCTCGATCACCTTGAGCGCGCGCTCGGCCGCGAGTTTCGTGTCGTCGTCGCGCCCCGCCCGGCGATTCTGGAAGCGCTGAAGGAGAGCGAGCGGAACAGCCAGATGGTCGCGCGCGTGCAGGACGAATTCCGCCCCGTGCTGGTGCATGAAAACGAGCAAGGGGAGGAAGTGCTCTCGGTCGAGCGGATCAACAAGGACGAAAGCCCGGTTGTCCGCCTCGTCGATACGATCATTCTCAGCGCACTGCAAAAACGCGCGAGCGATATTCACATCGAGCCCGCCGACGGGGTCACCGAAGTGAAGTACCGCATCGATGGGGTCCTGTACCTGGCGATGGAGGCGCTGGACCTGCGCTTTCACAATCCCCTGGTCTCCCGGATCAAAGTGATGTCCGAGCTGGATATCGCCGAACGCCGTACGCCCCAGGACGGGCGGTTCAAACTGCGGATTGAGAAACGGACGATCGACTTCAGGGTCTCGGTGCTGCCGAGCGCGTTCGGTGAGTCGGTCGTGATCCGTATTCTGGCAAAGGAGGAATTCACCTCCGGCAAGCGGGGGCTGCATCTGGACGCGCTGGGACTGAAGGCGGACGACCTCAAGAAATTTCGGCGGGCCATCACGGCCTCCTATGGCATGGTCCTCGTCACCGGCCCGACCGGCAGCGGCAAGACCACCACCCTCTATGCGGCGCTGAACGAGGTGAACAAGAAAGAGGACAAGATCATCACGATCGAGGACCCGGTGGAATATCAGCTCAAGAACGTGGTCCAAATTCCGGTGAACGAGAAGAAAGGTCTGACGTTTGCGCGTGGGCTGCGGTCGATTCTGCGCCATGACCCGGACAAGATCATGGTCGGGGAGATTCGCGACGCCGAGACCGCACAGATTGCCATTCAGTCGGCGCTGACCGGGCACTTGGTCTTTACCACTGTGCACGCGAACAACGCCTTCGATGTGATCGGCCGGTTCGTCAACATGGGAATCGAGCCGTACAATTTCGTGTCGTCCCTGAACTGCATCATGGCGCAGCGCTTGGTGCGGACCATCTGTCCTTCCTGCAAGATCGCCGTGACCGTCTCGCCGGCGCACTGCAAGCAACTCGGCTTCGACTATCAGCTCTTCAAGGATCGACCGATCTATGAAGGCAAAGGATGTCTAGAGTGTCACGGCCTCGGGTATCGGGGCCGCCACGGCATTACGGAGTTTCTGTCGCTCACTGAGCCCATCAAGGAACTGATCTTGGATCGGCGACCGACCTCGGAGATTCGGCGAGCGGCGCTGGCGGACGGTATGACCACGCTGCGCGAAGCGGGCATCGAAAAGGTCTTGAAGGGAGAGACAACCCTGAGTGAAGTCAATCGGATGACGTTTGTGGGGTGACATGCCATGTTGGCGTTGTTTCCCGTCCACCGGCCGCGGTTGGGCCTGAGCTTTTCCGCGGAAGCATTGAGCGTCGTTGAGATTCGGCGGCCGTGGTTCGCGAAACCGAGGGTCCGTCGGATCAGCGATCGGCCTCTCCTGCCGGGCCTGCTGCGACCCTCGGCGAGCGAACTCAATATGGCAGACCCGGAGGTGGTCGCGCATGAAGTGCGGATGCTGAAGGGGTCGGCCGGCGTGGCGCCGGTGGCCGTGAGTCTGCCTGATCGCTGCGCCCAGATCATCCTCTGCGAGTTTGAGACCTTGCCCCCGGCGAAGGCCGACCGGGAGGCCCTCCTCCGTTGGCGGCTCCAGAAGGAACTCAACGCGTCGGCTGCAACCCTGCGGCTTGCCTATCGGGTCTTTGGCGGCCCCGGATCGCGCGCCGGGGCACGAGTGCCGGGGGCCGGGGGCCACCGGGTGCTTGTCGCCGCTATCCGGCCGGACATTCTGGCTCAGTATGAACAGGTCTGCGCGGCAGCGGGATTGCTGCCGGTGTCGGTGGGCTTCGCTACGCTCCAACTGTTTGATCTCTGGCGTTCCGTAATGACGCCCGCCGAGGAGCTGTTTTTCGTTCATCGAAGCTATGAGCACGTGGCATTTCTCGCCGTGCGCGGCGCCCGACCGGTGTTCCTCCGGCTCAAACCGACTCGCTGCGCGACGGCGGATCTGGCTGCGGCATTGATCGGCACCGTCCAGTTCTACGAGGACCAGTATCCCAGACCGAGCGAGGGAACCGACGCCGGCACGACGCCATTGTTTTTGCTGGACGGGACGGAGGGGCCAGCAACCGAATCACCGGCGGCCAAACCGGTCCTCGACCCGGTTCGCTGGGTCGACGTCGTGCACCCGGACCGGCAAGCGTTAGCGATCCGCGGCCTCCCATCAGTACTGTCGAGCGCCGGGTGGTCGGCCTTAGCAAGCGTCATGGCGATGTGAGGGCTCGGTGAAGGCACGCGTCCCGATAATCAGATGGTTCTCCGCGCGAGTGTCGTCCTCTGTGTGGCGAGCACCGTCCCGGTCCGCCTCGCTCCCCCGACTGCACATTTCCTTGATCTCTCCAGACATCACAATAGTGAAAGGTCTTCAAGACGTGCTGGCCGTCGTCATCCTGGGCTCGCTGACAACCGCCGGCTGGTGGTGGTGGGAGAGTCGGACCATCGAAGAAGCGGCCGTCCGCTATGAAACGGCGGCCGAACGGACCAAGGAACTGAATCGCCGGTTTGCCGAGCGGATGCAACAAGACAGGCTGACGCTCTCGCCACAGCAGATCGCCAAGATCACCCGGGAGGTGACGTTTGCCAATCAGTTGGCCGACAAGCGCGCCTTCTCGTGGGCCAGGCTGTTGAGCGATCTCGAAGAGGCTCTGCCGCCACGGGTGTCCGTCAGTTCCGTTCGACTGAATTTTCAGGAGTCCACGGTGGCGCTACATGGGACGGCGCCGACGCTCCGGGATCTCACGGCGCTGGTGGATCGCCTGCAGAGTCACGGCGCATTTCGGAATGCAACGCTGGCTGACCATCATGTGCAGAAGAAGCGAGAGGGCTCGACGGGGCATGCCCGCACGTCGGGATCGGAGGGTGTGGAATTCAATCTCACGGTCGTCTATCGACCGGCATTCTAAAGAAAGATCGCAAATGGCGCTATTCGGTCTGACGGTGCCTTCGGTCTCGCGGCCGGCTCAATGGGCGTTAGTTTCGTTGGCGCTCGTGACGGTGCTTTCTCTTGGGATGAGCGCGGGCATCTCTTCGCTTTGGCTCGCCCCGGCTGAAGAACGATTGGCTCGGGCAGAGGCGGCCTATCACGCAGGCAAGCAGGACCAGGTCAAGCTCCAAGCTGCACGCAAGACGCAAGAACAGATACGGACTGCGCAACGAGAATTGGAGAACGTCTGGCTGGTGCTGCCGACACAACATCAGTTCGCCGCGCTGGCGATGGCAATCTCGGAACTCGGGCGAGCGGAACAGGTGTCGATTCCCGGCATGACATATGCGTCGCAGAAAGGCGAGGAGGGCTTGCCGGTCAAAGCCTCGCTCTCCTTCAAGGCAACCGGGGACTATGCCGCGATTTATCGCTTCATTCATCGACTGGAAACGACCGATCCCTACTTAGTCATTGAAAGCCTCGACGCGACCAGGGCCTCGAAGTCCGAGCGGTCTGCCTCGACGCTGGTGGTCTTCAACGTCCGCGTGGCGACTTTCTTGCGGCCGCAGGTGTCCACGGCAGGAATGTCATGACGGAGCAAAGGAAATGGCAAGCCCTCGTGGCGTTGGGCGTGGCCTGGGTCGCCCTGATCACCATGCGCTGGATGACTGCGGAAGACCCGCAGCAGGTGCCGTTGAGGTTCACATCGGGTCAACCCGTGGCGCCGACCCGGTCGGCGGCGAATGGGCAAGTGATCGTCAAACCGATCCGGACCAAGGCTCATCAAGCCCCGATCGTGCCCAAGAGAAACATCTTTGCACCCTACGAACCGCCGGCAGCACCGATTTCTCGTTCAGCCGTGGCGCGGGCAACGCTATCGACGCCACCAGCCGCGGCCGTCTCCCAGCCAACGCCGAAGCCCGTCACTCCTCCGCCACCCTCGCCGGAGGAGCTCGCGGCCCAACAGGCCCGGGAACGAGAGGAACAGAAGCGCAAGCACTTGCGCGAACGACTGGCGCAGTATCGGTATTTCGGATATCTGACACGGGATGGGGAGCGGCGCGCGTTTATTGGGAAAGATCGCGAGATCTACATCATCAGGTTGGGAGATACGCTGGATGGAGCGTTTCTTGTCGCATCAATCGACGGGATGTCCGTGAGGTTGAAGGATCCCCCCACCGGGTTGGAAGTCACGATTCAGCTCGCCAAGGAAGGAAGCGGAGGGCCTTCGTAACCGAAGGCTCTCTGCTTTCCGGCGCTCTCTTTCGTCATGTCCTTGCGTCATTAGGCGTTCAGCCGGTGGCCGTACAGAAGCGTGATGTTGATTCGGCGGCTTGCGTACTCGTCTTTGAAGGAGAACCGGTCTGTCTCGTGGAAGAGGTCGGAGTTGAAGACGACGGCCCGGTTCGCGCGGTAGGGAATCCGCACCGCTTTGGCACCGGCGCTCGCGAGCCAATCGAAAATCTTCTGCCGGTTCCTGTCGTTGTTGTATTCCCTGAAGTTCCAGTCGCGGGGCGCTTCTTTGTCCCACACCACCAGCCCCCCGGTCTCGGGATCCAGGTTGGCTTCGTCCGGTGTGATCCAGAAGTTCACGTTGACGGCGGCCGCGTCGGCGTGCACGTTGAGCCCCCGCCGCCGGCTGTCGTATTTGAACGCCCAGGCCTGGGTGAGCCGGTGCTGCTTGAAAATGCCCGGAAACTTGAGCCGCAGTTCTTCGGCGATCTGCAGGAGCAGCGGCGTCGCAAAGCCGTCGCCCAGAAACGCGCCGAGGTAGCCGTTTTCGTAATCTTTCTTCCAGATCGTCGATTCCAGGCAAAACCGGCGCATGGCGGTCAGCGCCTCGCCGGTGAGCAGATCATCGATGTAGATGATCTCCGGCCGTTTGGCGTTGTAGCGGGCTTCGATGGCCTCGACATCCAGATCGGGGTTCACCGCGCCGCCTGGCAGCCGTTCGCAGGCCGCGCGGTGGAGCACCCGGTTGAACGACGGTGCCACGAGGTCCAGGTCCCGTTGATCGAGGCGGATGCGGGTTGCCGTTGAGGCGCTCTCGCGAGCCTGTTGATCCAGCCGCCTCAGGGCGTCGCGGTAGACCGCATGATCGTGCCCTAGAATGCCTAGCTTGAACAGATACTGAATCTGCTCCGCATCATGTCTGAGCCGGGACTTGGAAACCAGGATCTCCGTCACGCGACGCCCATGATCCTGTTTCACCCGGGCGGACTCGTCGAGACAAGACAGGGCCCGGTCGAATTGCCCTCTCCAGATGGACACGATGCCGAGGTTGTACGTCGCCTTGACATAGCCCGGCATCGACCGGAGCGCCTGTTCGAACGCCGCCGCGGCTTTCTCCCACTCGCCCCGCTCCATCAACGCCAAGCCCAGGTTGTTGTAGGCCTCCACGTGTCCCGGCTTGACTGCGAGAGCTTGCCGATAGGCGTCAATGGCCTGATCCACCAGGCCTTGCTCTTTGAGGACCGCGCCAAGATTATTGTACGCGTCCGCGTAGCTCGGATTGACGCGTAGCGCTTTCCGATACGCTTGCTCGGCTCGGGCGAGTTGGCCGAGCTCTTTGTAGACATTGCCCAAGTTGGTCAGAGCCTCGACGTACTCGGGCTTTGCGGAAATGGCGCGCTGATAGGCCGAGATGGCTTCTTCGAACCGCCCGGCCCGTTGCAGCACGACGCCGAAATTGAAGCAATACAGCGGATGGTCGTGATGTTGCTGAACCGCGCGGCCCAGCAGCTCGCCTGCTAGGTCGAGCTTGCCCACACGGTAAGCGAGAAGACCCAGGGCATGCAGCGCTTCCGGGTGTTCGGGGCTCATCTGGAGAACGAGCCGATAGGCATGCTCGGCTTCCTGCAAACGCCCGGCCTGGTGGTGGGACTTAGCTTCGTCCAGCAGCGTGGCGACAGCGAAACTGTCCCGCGAAGGACCCGGCTTCCCTTGGAGTTTTTCGAGTCTCCTTCGCTGCGCCCGATTCATGGAAATCATCTGGCGTAGATGGTGAAGTTAATCACCCAAGCTGGCGAGGAGGGTATCCCAAGACCGATGGGGGAGTCAAACACCACAGGCAGGGACGAGAATTGAGGTCTTAAGGCATACGGGAACCAGGGCAGTCAAAACCTTTACGTCTGAAGAGCCTGCCCCGCCCGCTTGCAGCGTTGCCCCATGATGTCGAGGGCAGCTACGCGGTACGCTTCGGCTAATGTCGGGAAATTGAAGATGCTCTCGACGAAGGCGTCGATCTTAGTGCCGTTCTGCAAGGCCATTTGGCCGAGATGGATCAGTTCGGTCGCGCCTTCCCCGACGATCTGCACGCCCAGTAGGCGCTCGCCTGCGGGATCGGCGACGATCTTCAGTAACCCGTCGCAGATGCCAGATATCTGACCGCGTGCGACTTCGTCGAATCGTGCTCGACCCACCATCGGCGCGCCATGCTGTTTGGTCGCGGCAGCTTCGTCCAGCCCCACGCTGGCCATTTCCGGAATCGTGTAAACGCCGAGAGGAATGGTCTCCGGCATGCTGCTGACCGGTAGGCCCAGGGCATGGCAGACCGCGCGCCGGCCCTGTTCCATCGCGCAGGAAGCGAGGCCTGGCGGTCCAATCGCGTCGCCCACAGCATAAATGTGTGGTACCACCGTCTGGCAATAGGCATTGACAGCCAGGGTACCCTTTTCGGTCAGCGCGAGTCCGGCGGCCCGCAGATTGAGGTCTTCCAGGTTCGGCTGCCGTCCCAGCGCGACCAACAGCTTGTCGCTCGTGATCCTCCGGCCGTCAGCCAATGTCGTGACCACTTGCGAGACGCCGTCCCATCGGACGTCGGTCACTGTCTGCCGCCCACAATAACGCCCGCCTTGCCTTTCAAAGCTCTGTACAAATTTCCCGACGATTTCCCGATCGAGAAATTGCACAGGGCGCTCGGCCCGATCGATCATGGTCACCTCCACACCCAGGAGGCTGAAGATCGACGCATACTCCGACGCGACGACGCCTCCGCCCAGAACGGTCAGCGTTCGAGGCAAATAGATCATCGAGAGAATCGAGTCGCTGTCGAGAATGTTCTCATGATCGATGACGATGTCCCGCGGGGCACGAGGCCGCGAACCGGTGGCGATCACGATCGTCTCGGCGGTGAATCGCTGCTTGGCGCCGTCCACCGACAGCATCTCCACAAGCCGGTCCGACAAGAATCGCGCGCGCCCGTGGAAGCGGGACACGCCGTTTCGGGCGAGTTGTTCGCTCATATAGGCGGCGTGTGCCTTGACCACCTCATCCATGCGGTGCATCAGGACTGACACCGCCGCGTCTTGTCGCAGCCGGAATTCAAACACCGCCGCCGATCGTTTCAGCCGCTCCAATTGCAAGGCAGTCTCACGGAGGGTCTTGCTGGGAATCGTCCCTCGATAGACACAAGCCCCGCCGATGCCCGGCTCGCGTTCGATCATGGCCACGCGCTGACCGGCCTTGGCCCCTTGTATCGCTGCCTTTTGGCCGGCCGGTCCGCTGCCGATCACGAGGAGGTCAAACTGAGCCACAGCGCTCATACGGTCATCGCCTCCACGACGGCGAGAATCCTGTCTCTGGCATTCAGCAAGGTATCCACGTCGTTGGGATAGAGATTCAGATCGCCGAAAACCGGATGGTCACAAACGGTGAGATCGTCGAAGACATCCGCTTCCAGCACATAGGTCGCCAGCCGGTCGGCCAGGCAGGTAATCATCACTTCCTGGCGAAAGGTCGGTGCCTGGTCATAGCACGCGGAATAGGCGATAGCTTCCGCCACTTGCTTAGGCAGACCCCACTTTTCGGCGATCATGGTGCCTACGCGGGCATGGTAACCTTCCAATAGGATCATGAGGGTGTCGCGCTCCACCGGTACCTGATATTCCTTTGACAGCATGGCCACCATTCGCAACACGACTGGTTTACCGATGGCGTGCAGCAATCCGCAGAGGTAGGCGCTCTCGACGTTGTGCCGGCGCAGCCGGGCGATTTCTTTGGCGTACGCGCCGCTGCCCAACGCATGTCGCCATAGTTGTCGTACTTCCGCTTCGTACCCCGGCACCTGGTAGGCGCCCGCTTTAAGCGAAGCCGTAAACGCAATCTCAGACAGAAGAGCCATTCCCAACATGGCGACCGCATGCTGCAGCGAGACGATCGGCGTACGCGGCATGTAGGCCGGGGAGTTGGCGATTCTGAGGACGTGGGCGGCCAATGCCTGGTCCTGGTGAATCAACGCGGATAGACGAGCCGCATCGGCTGACGGATCGTTGGCCAACACCATCACCCGGCTGGCCACCTGCGGCAAAAGAGGAAGGTCGACTGCTCCGCTCTCGATCCGCCGGGCTAACTGCTGCTCCAATTGTTGTATCGCCTGAGCAGTGGCGGGATGGTCCGATCCAGCCGGCATAGCTCCCCCTGATTCGTCCCAGTTTGTTGATTGTCAACCGAGTTCGGCACAGACTCTTCTCGGCTGAATGGCCAAAAACCTTAGCCGCTGATGATCCCGATCAAGCCGCCAAGACCGCGTTATTGTGGCTCGTTCTCAGGGACGGGCGAACCTTCGGTGGGAGACCAACAAAAAAGGGGCCATCGACGCCGATGACCCCCGGTTTGGCGCTTCGGGCGCCTGCTAACTGTGTTGGATGTGACCGTCGCTCGGTTCTTGCGAGACCCGGCGATCAACAGAGAGTGAAATCTATCCGTTCGCGTGATAGCGTGAATGGAACGACCGAACCATCGGTCTTCCGACTCCGCCGGATTGGCCGAACACCCGTCGACCTGAGGCGTAGACGCGCCATGGAGTCCGTTCACATTCCGCCACTCAATCGGAAAGCTTCATCTCGTGAGGCGAGCGCTGCCGCCGCCGGGCCGTTGTGGTCCGGGGGATTCAGGTCTTTCATCATGCGACCCCCTCCTTGTTAAAGCCCGACATGGGGTCGGGCTGGCCGGGTGCGCAGTGCGGCCCGACCGGTTACGATGCCATCCGATACTGCCACTCGACCTGACACAGATAATCGGTCAATGCCGTCTGCTGAGCCGGCGTCATCTCGCCGAACTTGACGCCATGCGTGTATCCTTGGCCGGAGGTTTCCACGTGCACGATGGTGCCGGCGAATTCAAAATGCCGGATCACTCCGTTGGTCATGCGCGAGAGCTTGACGTGAATGCGAGACCCGGACGGGAGGCACAGAGGCAAATGCAGCGAGAGGCCGCCTTCGCTCACATCCTTCAGATGGCCGACGGCAAGCGAACGGCGATCGGGGTGGGAGAGCACTTCCGCCCAATCCGTATCGGGCACCCGATGATCGAACCGACATCCGTGGTCCGTCATGGTTTCTTTTCCCCGCTGCGGCTCCAAGATACTCCTCTTGATGAGCTCTTGCAAGCTCGTAGTTGCTCCGGTTGGTCCAATGAGTCGCGTTGAGCCTTGAGCACGCCGGTGACTTCGGTGTCCATGCCCGGTATACTCCACCGTAGCGGTAAGAGGGACGGCCGAGAAGATCTTGCCTCGAACCATGAGCGCGATAACATCCCTGTTGCCGAGGTTGCACCGGCCGTACAGACATTGACGGCCGAACCGGAACGCTGAACAGAGGAGTCTCGATGGCCCTGCGATATGCGTTGTTTCCCGGCTGTGCGGCGAAGGGCGCCACGCCGGAATTGTATCAGTCCACGATGGCGATCATCGGCCGGCTGGGCATCGAGGTGGTGGAGTTGGCGGCGGCTTCCTGTTGCGGCGCGGGTGTGGTCACCGAGGCGGATCCCGAGGTCGCGCTCGCGCTGAACGCCAGGACGTTCGCGCAAGCCGAGCAGCTTGGGCTGGATGTCATGACGATCTGCGGCACCTGCCAGGGCGTCATGGGCCCCGCCAACAAACGGCTGAAATCGGACCCGGCGCTCCTGGACCGGATCAACAAGTTGCTCGCTCAGGACGGTATCACGTATCGGGGCACCGTCCAGGTCAAACATCTGCTCTGGGTCGTCGTGCGGGAAGTAGGCTTGCCGCGGTTGACCCGGGAAGTCCGGATCCCCTTGAGCGACTTCCATATCGCTCCTTTTTATGGATGCTATATTCTTCGACCCTCCTGGGATCTCGGATTCGACGACCCCGAAAATCCCAGATCGCTGGAGAAGGTCATCAAGGCCGTGGGCGGCGAACCGGTCGTCTATGCCGGGCGAACCAACTGTTGCGGCTTTCCGATCATTCTGGAAAAAGAAGCGATCGCGGTGGCGATGGCGGGAACGAACATGAAGGAGGCGAAGGATGAAGGGGCGGACTTCATGGTCACGCCCTGTCCCTTGTGCCACATGAGCTTGGACATCTACCAGGACCGGGCCGGAAAGGCGGTCAACGCGAATCTGCAGTTACCCATCCTGCACTTGCCGCAGTTGCTCGGGCTCGCGATGGGTGTGCCGGCGAAGGACTTGGGGGTGTCCCGCCACCTGGTACCGGTGGATTCGATCGTTCGGAGAATCGAGAAGCAACGAACTACAAGCGATCAGCCGTCAGCTTTCGGCCGACAGCAATAAACTTGCTGATAGCTAATAGCTGATAGCTGATGTCTGATGGCCAATAGCTGAAGACTGATAACTATTCAACGTCAGGAGCGGAAGGGCATGAAGGTCATCAATCTTTCGGATTATTCGCAGTTTAGCCTGGAGAAGATGAAGAAGAACAATATCTTTCAGACGCCCCGGTTTTTCTGCGACGTGTACTGCTTCGAGCCGGGGCAGGAACAGAAAGGCCATGTGCATGGCGATCAGGACAAGGTTTATGTGGTGCTGGAAGGGCAGGGCACCTTCACGGTCGGATCAGACACGCAGGTATTAGGTCCGGGACAGGGAACGCTGGCTCCGGCCGGCGAGCCGCACGGCGTGACCAATCATACCAGCGCCCGGCTGAAAGTGCTGGTCTTTGTCGCCCCCAATCCCTCGTGAGCCGGCTGCCTTATTCTTCTTCGATTTTTCTTCAAACGACGGTCAAGCGAAAGGATAGTGCGGTCGATCGATTTCCGGTCAAAAGTTCCAGCGGGCTGCGGCCTGGCGAAACCGGTTACACGATCATTCCTCGTTCTTTTTGGCGATCAACGGTTGCTGAAGGAACCACATTTCATACAGTGGAATGACGAACATCACCAGAAAACTGACCAGCATCAGTGAATCGCCGGCCAGCATGGTCAGCACAAAGATCGGGGACACGTAACTGATCAGCCATGGCGACGCCAGATCGAGCATCACGCCGGAGAACGCCGCCCACGTCATGCTCACCTTCACGCCGTTGCTTACACCGGTAAGATACAGCACATGCACGAGAATCATGAACACCACCGGCATCGTGAACAGATGGAAATGGGTGATCTCGGCCAGTTCCCGGAAGGACATGGGTTCGCCGAAGGTCGCGTCCGAGCCCCGGTAATGGTCGGCGATCCCTTGCGGCGACAGACCGGTCATGCTGTGCGCCCAGAAAAACGAAAACGCGAACCCGGCCAGCATCGACAAGAGAAACAGCGTGTACACCAGCCGGACCTGGCGATCGGAATCCCGCAGGCGGAACCGAGTGTTGAAATTGCGCATGCCCGAGAGCCCGACTCACATCCTCGCTAAAAGCCGAAGAGCGAGCCGAAAAACCCTTTCTCCGCTTTCCGCGCCTGGATCGTATCGCTACCGATTCCTTGGGGCTTGAGGTAAAACTCGTCGATCAGCACGAGCACGCGTTTCACGCCGGCACTCATCGAGCGCACCGACATCGTCGCTCCGCTGATATTGATGATGTCCTTATTGATGCGGATCGGGTCAAAGACGGTCTTGCCCTCGTACTGAACGTTGAAGCGTTTGGTGCGGACTTCGCTGCCACGGGCTTCACGAAAGACGAGCAATTCGACGTCCGTGCACTGTCCCTTGGAATCGACCCCGACCATGTACGTCATCGGCTTATGTTTGCCAATCGTATTCTGTATCATCGCATAGCCGTCCACGGTGGAGCCGGTCTCGCCGATATACACCTCGAAGGATTCCTCGGGGAATTTCCACCCGATTCGTTCCTGGACCAGACTCTTTTTCTCGGGACTGAGCGTGATGATCTCTTTCCGAATGCGTTCTGATTTCGGAAACATGAGTTTCAGCGCCTCTTCCTCGGTCAGATACACCTCCGCGTGCATCATTTCCTGCTCGGTGAGGTAGCGCTTGAGTTCGCTGTCCCAAATTCGTTCGGCCCAGGCGGGAACCGGCATCCCAAAGATGGCCAGGATGGCGATGAGGCTGAGAGACGATGTCTTCATGTGGGGGAGCAGCCTTTCTCTTGTAATTTTGTGTTAAGACGGGTCAGCGCCGCCGTCATCGCTTCTACCGAAGGTTCAATCGGCCACCACTTCGTGGCCTGTTGCGTCACGCCGCCTCGCGCATGCCACCGCTGCCGAGTTTCCAAAACATTGACGGCCGTGACGTCATCCTGCTTTTTTAGCGCGAGAGTCATCCGAGCCCGCTCTCTGTTGCCGAAGCCCTCCCGTCCGAATATGCCGTACGGACGGTCTTTGCCTTTCATTTCGACCCAACCGGTTTCGATCAACCCCTTGTCCTTGTCCTGGACGGTGATGGGACGATCCTTGACGGATTCCAAAGCCGTTTCCCACACCAGGTCATACGAGCAGACAAAATACTGATCTTGGCCGCCGCTCAATGTGGCGCAGCCGCTACAAGCTGTGATGATCGAGAGACTGATGGCGGTGATGAATGCTCGCATGGCAGCGTTTGCCTCCATCGCATGGCCTGCGCACTCTCCCGATTCGGGAGAGTGCGCAGGCAACACGTTAAAAATACGTCGCAGCCGAAATCACGAATGCGCTGTCGTGAATCCGTTGTCCCGAATTGGGATTGAAGGCCTGCGGCATGTACTGGTAGCTCATTTTGAACACGGCATCCTCGATCGGCCGGTAGTTCAGTCCGAAAGAGATTTGTTCCAAGTCCCCTTCACCCCCCGAGAAGTCTATGTTCGTGTTGACCCTGTCATAACGAACGACGGCCGTGAAGGTCGACCCCTCGCCGAACCGCTTCGGCGACCACTTGGCCAGGAACTCAGGCATGAAGTGGTAGTTGCCTTGAATGTAAAACCCCTGCATCCGTTGCGGTGGGATCCCCAGCGGATTCAAGCCACCCAAACCGGTCAGCAGGGAGCCCGGTGCGAATCCGATCGTGTTTCCGGTAATGGCCCGAGAATTATGCCTGACGTAGGCCCATGCGGCTTCACCGATGATCTCGAACGGCCCCCTTTGGAGGGTCCAGTCCACGGCGAAAATGCTCAGAGGGTTATAGTTAGAGCCAAATTGTCCCCCTTGCGGAGCCGCATTACCGTAGTATCCCGATCCGGCGACTTCGATGCCGAGCACCGGGCTGAACGCTACACGTCCGGCGACGGCCTTGCCGTTATTGATATCGAACCCATCATCGGTTCCGCATTTCCGTTGGCGGGCCCCACGTGTGCCCGACGCCTCGTTGATGGTCGGTGTTCCATTGGTTTCATAGCCGCAAGGTCCCGTGGTGACATACAGCTCGTAATCCAGCTTGGACGTACGGCCTGGGTAAAAGGTGCCGTAGATACCCGCACCGGTTTCCGCCACTGTGGTCGGGATGATGAATTGGCTGACCAACGGCCGGTCGGTGAGATCGTTCAATGGGGAGTCGTGCAGCAGGTTAAACTTGCCGATTGGAACCAACAGAATGCCGGCTCGGAGGTTGATGGGCTCTTTGATCAGATAGTCGATGTGGGCGAATTCCAGTCCGAACTCGAGTGCACGGTCGGGTCCGCCTTCTTCGCGAATGCCGTGCTCGATTTCCAACTCGGCGGCCATCTTCACATGCTCCGTAATATCCGCGTAAATGAAAGGCACAAACCGCTGTTGGTCGAAGTTGTTGCTGAGCCCGCCGAATCCGTTCTCGATGCTGCTCTTCCGATGGGATCGGTACTGGATATCCATGTAGCCGCCGACGATGGCTTTCGGCGCCGCGACGAACGGCTTTGCATAGACCAATCGACCCGACCCGGTCGAACCGAAGGACAACGCCGGTTGCTTCTCGGCTCGACGTTCCCGACCGACTTCAGGTAGCGGGCCGACGCCAGGTTCTTCAGGAGGTGCCTCCGGTCTGACCAGTTCAGGCCTCTCGACACCGGGAGAAATCCCCTCGCGTTCGCGCCTTTCTCGTTCTTCCAACATCTGCTCCAGCTTCTTGACTCGCTCTTCCAAGGCTTTTTCATCTGCCATAGCGGGGAGTGCCAACAGCGGGCACAGCATCAGAGCCCCAAGGATCGACCGCATCCTCATCGGAAACCTCCATCAAAAATGGGTTGTGGTCTGACTCGGGACTCTCGGGTCTCTGGTCTATTTCGCGCGCCAGGGTGGTCGCTAAGTCCTCATGCGTGTTTTGCCGTCTGTAAACCTCCTTTCGGGGAAGACTCGGTCGAATCTAGCTCGTATTATTCATGACCGTTTCTGCTGCAAATGCGGATACGCTGTTGCGACGGGCGCGCTCGCCGTTCAGTCCCTCGACGTATTGTTCAAGTACGCCTCGGTCCCTCGCGGCTGTGCTTACCCGTCTCACGACGCGTCTGCGCGTTTTCGCGACGAACCGTCATGAACAATGCGGCTAGGTGGACAGAAACGTTCCCCCTTCAATCGAAGTGAAGGGGATAACCACGAGTCGCTTGCAGCGTTTGCACTTGAGTTCGAGGCCTTGGTCCCGCACCTTGGCGATGAGCTGGCCGCATTCACAACGTGTCGCGCCGCCCTCAGGAGGGTGGACGTTTTGCCGTCTGAGATTGTTCATAATTAATTCCGGGCGTAGGTAGCAATGAGATTGAGAACGATTATTAACTTCATTTCTTTTTAAGCAATTCATATGCCATTGAGTCACGTGATGATATCGCTGGAGTTTCTCCCGATAGAGCTGAAAAGAACGAGCGGAATCGCACAGCGCGCACTGTGCGGAGGACACTGAATAGATGGCCACTCGGTGTCAATGAAAACCTTTGGAGCCGAACGCGCGGTGATTAGGAAGTGACGGGTGTAAACAGCATCGACGGTCCAATATAATGATTCCATGTCCGCGAAGGTAAACATGCCGGAAAGGTGGGCCCTGTTGTGCTCCCTCTGGTTCGGCGTCCTGCTTGCCGCCGGGTGCGCCACCGATCTCCCCACGGCACCGGAAGCGCAGGACATGAAAACTCCGATCGTCTTCGGTCGGACCGTCGCGCTCGTCACCGGCAAGACGACCCGATGGTATGAACCGCAGGTCAGGTTTTTTGAACTCGTAAACCGGAAGACCCATGAGCGGTTTAAGGTGGATGTGCAGTCGGATGATAAAGTGTTCGTACTTCAGATCCCCGCCGGCGAATACGAGTTGAGCCGCGTGCAGATCAACGAGGGGCCGTTTCTGTCCATGGCCGACTTTTCTTCAACCTTTGAAGTCGTCGCTGATCAGATCACATACCTTGGGACCTGGAGGTTCGGCGTGGACACGCCGCGCTACGACCGCATGGTGGTCATCTCGACCGTTCAGGATCGGAAGGACCAAGCGGAAGCCGAGCGCGAGTTCTTGGCCAAATATCCAGCCCTTGAAGGCCAACCCGTCGAGACTGTCTTGCTCGTTCCCAGTCAAGCCGAATCCCGCCTATATGAAGTAATGCCATACCCGCGCTATCCTCGTTATTTCCGCCGCCATTGGTGGTAGGAGCCCGCCCGTTGTCTCGGCGATCGATTCTCATGCGACGATGCTTGTCTCGGAGTGCGCGTGCAGCCGCCTTACTGGTTTGCGGCGTTTCCTTCGCCTGTGCGTCCGTTTCACCTTACTCCGAGCCCGCGTTCGCCAAGCGGTCCCAGATACACATGGGTACGCTGGTCACGATCACGGCGGTGGCGCCGACGGAAGCCGCGGCGCAGGCGGCCGTCGCCGCGGGTTTTCGTGAAGTGCATCGATTGGAGGAACTGTTGAGCACCTGGATCTCCACCAGCGAGCTGTCTCAGGTCAACGCCGCCGCAGGGTGGAATCCTGTCAAGGTGAGTCCTGAGACCTTTACGGTCCTGAAACGCTCGCTCGAACTCGCGACGCTCACAGAAGGCGGATTCAACATCGCCGTCGGTCCGGCTGTGGAGGCGTGGAGCGTGACGGACCAGGCGCGTATCCCCGACGATGCGGAGCTACAGGCGCTGCGGCCGCTCGTCGATCTTTCGCACATTCAGTTAGATGAGACCGCCGGCACAGTGTTCTTGTCCAAACCTGGCATGCGGATAGACGTCGGAGGGATCGGGAAAGGCTACGCTGCGGACCTGGTCGTCCAGGTCATGCAACGAGCCGGCGCCGTTGCGGGTGTTGTGGCACTTTCAGGAGACATTAAAACGTTCGGATGGTTGCCGGACGGATCGCGATTTCCCGTGGGAATCAAGCACCCGAGGAAAGAGGGGGCGGTGTTGGCTTGGGTCGAGCTTCACGATGAGGCGATTTCTACAGCCGGCGATTATGAGCGGTTCTTCGAGCGGGACGGGGTCCGCTATCATCATATCCTCGATCCCGCCACCCTTCATCCGGCGCGAAACTGCCAAAGCGTGACGGTGATCGCGCGCGAGGGCACGATGGCGGATGGATTGGATACCGGCATTTTCGTGCTCGGACCCGAACGGGGCATGGCGCTCGTCGAACGGCTCCCCGATGTCGAAGCGGTGATCGTAGACCAGGAGGGACGGGTACTGGTGTCGTCCGGCCTCCAGGGGCGGGTGCGCCTCGTGTCAGAGTCGAACTGATCAACCGGAGAACGACGAGCTCAGCCTCACCGGAGCGGAAATACCGGCTCTAGTCGCTCCGACCCCCACCTGCCGGTCGTCTTATTCTTCTTCGATTTTCTTCAACCGACGGTCAAGCGAAAACCGGGTAAGGCCAAGGTACTTGGCCGCCAGGCTTTTGTTGTGTCCTGCCAGCCGGATGACCTCCTCGATGATCGCCGACTCCACATCGGCCAGGGATTGTTTTCCCAGCACCATCTCCACGCGCACGAGTTGCTGATCGCCTTGGCTCACCGCCACCGCCGTCTGCGATGAGGTTTCGTGTAACTCGCGCGGGAGACACCCCACGGTCAACGCCTTCCCATGGCAGAGAATCATGGCCCGTTCGATGATGTTGTGCAGCTCACGGATATTGCCCGGATAGGCGTATCGCTCCAACAATGCTCGGGCGTCCGGCTCGATGTCCTGCACGTCCCTGCCGAAGTCTTTCGCGAACCGAACGACCGCGCGAAGTGCGAGTGGAATGATGTCTTCGACGCGCTTCCGCAACGGAGGCAGATCGAAGGTGACCACGTTCAACCGAAAGTAGAGATCTTCACGAAATATGCCCTTGGCGACCTGCTGTTTGAGGTCGCGATTGGTGGCCGTCATCAAGCGGAAATCCACCGTAATGTCATCCGTTCCTCCCAGCCGTCTGAACGACCGCTCCTGAAGCACACGGAGCAGCTTCGCCTGCGTGGAGAGATCGAGGTCCCCGATCTCATCCAGAAACAGCGTGCCGCCTTCGGCCTTCTCCAACAACCCGAGTTTCCGTTGGTTGGCCCCGGTAAACGCGCCGCGTTCGTAGCCGAAGAGTTCGCTCTCGAACAGGTCTTTCGGAATCGCGGTGCAATTGACGCCGACGAAGGGTCCGGCTGCCCGGGGTCCGTTATGATGAAGGACCCGCGCGAGAAACTCCTTGCCGGTGCCGGTCTCTCCCTGAAGCAAGATCGTGGCTTTCGGATTCGCTGCCACGTCGCGCACCTGGGCCAGCAACTGCCGCATCGCCGGGCTGTGCGCTACGAGGTTCGACAGCGCATACTGACCGTCCTCATCCTCCCGTTCGATTTCCACACGCCGGCGAAGGGTCAGGAATTCCAACGCCCGTTCCACCACCGGATCGATCCCTTCCAGGTCGACGGTCTTGATGAGGAAATCGTAGGCACCCTGCTTCATCGCCTCGACCGCGTCCTGTATGGTCCCATAGGCCGTGAGCATGATCACCAGCGCATGGGGGGCCAGCGAACGCAGGCGCTTTAAGGCATCGAGCCCGCTCATGCCGGTCATTTTCAGATCCAGCAGCACGAGATCAGGTTGGTCCTGTTCAAGGCCTTTCATCAAGTCCTCTCCGGACTCAAATCCCACCACGCGATGATTGCGGCGGGACAGCCGTTTCACGATCGCCGACCGGATGGCCGGTTCATCGTCGATGACAAAGATGGTCGCGCGCATCGGCTAGGCCTCCACGACCCGCGGCAGTTGGCGCATGGGAAGCCAGATTCGCACAGTCGTTCCCTCCCCCAGTTGGCTGGTGAGCTGGATGTCGCCGCCGTGGGCGTCAATGATGTTCCGGCAGATGGCCAGTCCCAGGCCGGTTCCGCGGTGTTTCCCGCTCGTGAAGAAGGGCTCGAACATGTGGGGCAGGGCTTCGGCGGCGATGCCGACACCCTTGTCGATCACGGTGATCGCGATGCCGGCCTCTTGCCCACGGGCCGACTCGAAGGTGGTCAAACTGAGCGATCCGCCTTCCGCGGAGGCTTCGATCGCGTTCTGAATGAGGTTGATGAGTACTTGCTTAATCTGGTCGCGGTCGGCCTGAAGCGGCGGCAGCGTCGGAGGCAGACAACTGCGCACCTCCAGGCGCTTCTCCGTAATCGGAACGGCGAGCAGTTTCACAACCTCCTGAACCAAGTCGGGCAGGACAACCAGCACCGGCGCGATCGAACGGGGTCTCGCGTAATCGATGATCTGATTGACGATCCGATCCAGCCGCCGTGTTTCCCGCAGGATGACTTCCAGATCCGGCCGCCGGGGGTCGGCCGCCTTCGTATCCTCCAGCAGCAGCGAGGTGGTGGAGCCAATGCCGACCAGCGGATTCCTGATCTCATGCGCGATGCCGGCGGCGACCTGCCCCAACGTGGCAAGCCGCTCGGCGCGGTGCAACCTGGCCTGCATTTCATCCAAGGCCGTGATGTCCACATTGAAGCCCTGATACATGACCACTCGACCGTCGCCGTCGCGGATGGGAATCAGCCGGCTGAGCACCTTGCGGACCGTGCCGTCCTTATGAAGAAAGCGAAACACGGTTTCGTACGGGCACTCTTCTTCGACCGCTTTTGCAAATTCCGAGAGAACCCGCTCCCGATCTTCAGGATGGTAGGCCTGCCGGATGGCTTCGGGATCACCTTCCCCATCCGGATCAAGGCCCGCTAAGATACGGTTGTATCGGTTGCTGAACACCATGGCCATGCCCTTCGTCGTAAAAATGCCGAAGGGAGCGTGGTCGACCAGGCTGCGATACTTGGATTCCGAGGCGGACAAGACCACGTTCAACGCCCGGAGTTCGGCTTCCGATTTCTCGACCTTCTCCAAGTGATCCCTGATCTGCGCGCTCATCGCGTGCATCACGCGGGTCAGGTCGCCGATTTCGTCGCCTCGCTCCAGCACCGGCAGCGACGGCACGAACCCCGCCGATGACGATCCGGCCGCTTTGGCCAGGCTGGCGAGGGGAGCCGTGATCGATCTCGCGATCATGTGCAGCGTCAACAGCATAAGCGCGATCGCGAGAACACCGCCGCCCAGGATCACCATGAGCATGGAGAAACGGTCTGGGTAGATCCTCGCGAGCCGACGGTTCAGCGCGTCTTGCTCCAACCGGTCGAAACGAGCCATTTCTTGACGGATGCTGCTCATGAGCATCCGCCCCCGGCCCGCCTCGACGTAATGGCGCGCATCCTCGGAATGGCCGGCTTTGATGGCTTTGATGAGTTCATCTTTTTCCCTGATCAACCGCTGTACCAAATCCTGCACCCGAAAGATGAGCTGTTGTTGCTCTTCCTGCCCTTGCAACATTTGCTCAAGGGACCTCCCCACGGACAACACGCGATCCTGGGCGGCGCGAAACGGATAGAGAAACTCTTCCTTTTTCGTCAGGACGAAGCCCCGGAAACCCGTCTCAAGGTCAAGGATGAGCCGCATGTATTCGGCCGCTCGCCGTTGGACGAAATAGGTGGTGTTGAGCTGTTCCTCGTCCTCTGAAAAGGTAATCACGGTCCGGTAGGTGACAACGCTGAGCAGCGCGACCGCCACGACGGGAATGACGGACGCGAGAAAGAGCTTTCGGGCGATCGGCAGGTCGCTGAACAACCGCAGAAGCCGTCGCATCGGTACCTCGCGCCCGTATCCTAGAAGGCAACGAGCAGCGTTGTCAAACCTCAGGCTGCGCTGCAAAACATGACGGACAATCATTGCGGCGTACCCTGAGTCACACGGAACCTGGGCGCCATCACTCCGATGCCCGTCGCGCGGATCAGAACTCCTGATACGTCCGAAACTTGCCTAATGGGCAACCAGTCACTCCCGATTGACTCCCTTGGGTGACTAGCCCTTACCCTTCGGGTTCTTCATCCGAGAGAAGCGTCAAGTTTCGATTGAGGCACCAAGATACAAGTTTGTGAACGACAGTCAAGGAACGGAGGGCGTGGTCAGATCATTGTTCACCCAGTTATTCGGCGCGTTGACGTCGATTCCGCCGGCGCGCGGCGGTTTGTCCAGATTGACATATTGCAAAGTATCGAAGGGCTGAATCTCCCCGTCGGCCGGTAATTGGCCGCGGTTCCAACCGCCGCCGAGCGCGCGGATGAGGGCCACCGAGGCTCTCAGCAGGTCGGCCTTGAGCTGCACCGCGTCGATGCGCGCCAGGAGCGTTTGGACCTGCGCATAAATGAGCTCCAGGCTGGATGCCAGCCCGCCCTGATAGAGCTCGGAGGTCAGGTCCTGCGTCTTGACGAAGGCTCGGACAGCGGCGTCCTGCCGCTCGGCTGCGGCGGTCAGCCGGTTCGTCAGGCTCAAGGCGTTCTCGACCTCCCGAAAAGCGTTCAGCACGGTCGAACGGTAGAGATCTTCTGTCTCTCGGTAGGCCGACCATGCCTGCTGCAATTGCGCGCGGCGATACCCGCCCTGAAAGATCGGCAGCGCGACCCTGGAACCATAGGACCAAAGGCTGTTGGCGAGCGTGAAGAGGTTGATTCCGGTGTCCTCGAAGCCCCCATCAGCCCGGAACCACACGTTAGGGAAAAAGGCGGCTCGAGCGATGCCGATGGCGCGGTTGGCCTGCGCCATCCGGCGCTCCATCGCGGCGATGTCGGGGCGCCGCTCCAGCAGGGTGGAGGGCATGGTCCGCGGAATCGTGAACTGTGCGACGCGCAGATCATCGACCGGCGCGATCGTGAAACTGGCCGGGGCTCTGTTCACCAGGATGGCGATCGCCTGTTCGGTCACCTGCCGTTGACCCTGCACTTGGGCTAATTTCGTCTCGGTGCTGTACAGCAGGGATTCGACGCGGGCGACGTCGAGCGACGAGGCAAGAGCGCCGGCGAACTGGGTCTTGACGAGTTCGAGCGTCTTTTTGTAAAGGGCAACCGATTGGGTGTAGATTGCAACCTGCGCGTCGTAGCCGCGCAGCGTAAAGTAGTCCGCGGCGATTTCCGCCTGCAGGCTGAGGCGTGCTAGCCCATAGTCGGCGGCCCGCTCTTGGGCGCGGTAGGTCTCGACGCGCGTCGCATTGCGGATCGCCGACCAGAAGTCGGGCTCCCAGGACGCCAGGCCTTCTACGACCATGCTCGATTGCGTGCTATCGATATTGGGCGGTCGAAACAGCGCATTGTCGGATAGACGGTTGTTCGAAGCGCTCCCTCCGATGCCGATCTGCGGAATCCGCTGCGAGCGGACCTTCATCATGACGTCGCGGGCCTGCACGAACCGCTCGGCGGCGGCTTGCAGGTCCGCATTGGCTGCCATTCCTTCTTCAATGAGCGTGTCCAGGACCGAATCGCCGTACAGCTTCCACCAATCCGGCCGCAATTCGTCGTCCGACGGCTTCGCCTCGACGAAGGGGCTTGCTCCGCGCCATGAGACGGGGACGACGTACTGAGGCGGTTGATAGGGAGGCGCCAGATCGACGTGCGGCAACCAGTCACCGCAGCCGGACAGGGTCAGCGCGAGCAGAGCGACGCAGCGGGGCGCATGGCGGCGAACTCCTGTCCACACCTGTTGAACTGGAACGCGCTCCATGATCATCATAGCCGGTTCTGCGGAGACAATCGCGGCGCCTGTTCCGGCTGCGGTGCCCCTGGTGCCTGGGATGCTTGGGCCGGCTCCGTACCGTTGACAAGATCATAGCCCGGCGCTGGCGTGACGATGCGAACCGAATCGCCTTCGAGTAGGGCAGCACTGGGATTGTTGATCACGCGGTCGCTCTCGGAAACTCCGTCCGCCACTTCGATGGCATTGTCCATAAGTTTGCTCACGGTAATGGGTTTGAAGTGCACGCGGTCTGCGTCCGTCACCACGGCCACTTGCGTGCCGTGCTCCTGGAACACTAAGGCGGTGGAGGGAATCGTGAAGGCTCGCCGCGCGACCGGCGCAGTGAGCGTGACCTCGGCGTAGGAGCCCGGCCAGAGCGAGCGATCCTCGTTGTCGATCGTAAAGACAGTCACCGCCGTGCGCGTACTGACGTCGAACCCGCGGGCGACCGTCAGAAATTTGGCGGTGAATCGACGATTCGGTAATTGCGGCACGGTCACGTCGGCTGTCAGTCCCGGCTGAAGGAAGGGCCCGAACTGCTCCGGCACGTTGACAAAGAGCCGCATCATACTGATGTCGGCGACTGTAAAGAGATTGCTTTTGGCATTGGGCGTGCTGAGTGCGCCTTCCTTGCTGACCAGGTCGCCGACGTTGATGTTGCGTTGGGTCACTACGCCGTCAAAGGGCGCGACGATCGTTTTGAACTGAATGAACGCCTCGATGTTCCTGACCTTCTGCTCTGCGGCCTTCAGCGTCGCGGCCTGCGCTTTTAAGTTTTGCTCCTGGACCGTAATGGCTTGCTCCGCAACCGCGTGTGTGCGGCGCATCGCCTGATAGCGTTGCGTCGTCACCACGGCCAGCGCATACTTCGCGCGTTCCGTTTCCAGGTCCGCCTTGGCCTGCCTATATTCGGCGTCCAGATCCGGCGCGTTGATTTCGGCGAGGACATCGCCTTTATGCACCACGTCTCCGTAATCCTTGTACCACATCTTCACATAGCCTGTGACGCGCGCGTAGATCGGCGCCTCGTACCATCCCACGATATTGCCGGGAAGCATAATGGTCTCGGTCGCCGGCACCGGCCTGGGAGAGACGACGGCCACGGTGGGCACGGCGTTCGTCAGCGTTTGTTCGCTAAGCGAAGCGGCGTCCAGTCGGCTTTCATAGATCCGGTAGCCGAGGTAGAGCACGAACAGGGCGAGCGCAGCAATCGTCAGACTTCTTCCACGGAGACCGTTCATGCTACACCTTTCCCTCAAGGTCGGCCGTCCGCCTCTCGTAAAAGATGGCGTAGACGCAGGGCACGAAAAACAAGGTGAAGACGGTGGCGACGAGCAAGCCGCCGATGACGGCGCGACCCAACGGCGCATTTTGGGAATAGCCCGTCGCCATAGGAACCATCCCGATGATCATGGCCGAGGCCGTCATGATGACCGGACGGAAGCGGGTCTTTCCGGCTTCGATCGCTGCGCGCAGGGCGTCACCGTGCTCTTTGAGCCGCTCTCGCGCATAGGACACGACCAGGATCGAATTGGCGGTCGCCGTGCCCATCGTCATGATCGCCCCCGTCAGGGCCGGCTCCGACAGTCGAGTCTGGGTGAAAAACAACGACCAGGCGATACCCGCCAGCGCACCCGGCAAGGCCGTAATAATGATGAAGGGATCAAGCCAGGATTGGAAGTTGACGACGATCAACAGATAGATCAGCACGATCGCGGCGAGCAGTCCGAAGATCAGCTCGGCATAGGCCTCGTGCATCAGCGAGGCCTGGCCGTGAATGTCGAGCGAGGCGCCCCGGGGCATTTCGTGCTCCATGCTCTTGGCGATCTTCTGGACATCCGCCAGCACCCCGCCAAGGTCACGCCCTTCGGCGGAGACATAAATATCGAAGAGCGGCATGATGTTCCCGTGCGTGACCACACCCGGAGTTCCTTCGACCGACAGCTTGGCTAAATTGCCGAGGAGCTGTACATCATCCTTGTTCGAAGCATTGTCCGAATTGTTCGAAGGGTTGTCCGAGGACTTGACCGGAATGGTCTTGAGACTATTGATGCTGTTGACCTGCGGCTGCGGCGTATACACATTGATGAGGTAGGACATGCCGGTCTTGGGATCGAGCCAATAGATCTGGTCGACCTGTTGGCTGCCCGCGGTCGTCATGAGCATACTGTCGGCCATGTCGCTCAGCGTCTTGTTGACCCCGAGTCCGAACGTGCGGTCGCCTTCGACCATGAGGGTCGGCGTCCGCATCGTCTGCTGGATCACCACATCCGCAGCGCCGGGAATCTCGCGAAACTTGCCCGCCAGTTTGCGAGCGAACTCGTAGTTGGGATAGATATCCGGGCCGTTGATCTGCACATCGATCGGCGCAGGCGCGCCGAAGTTGAGAATCTTCGCGGTCAGATCGGACGGCTGGAACGTGAAGTCGGTGCCCGGATAGCGCTCCTTCAAGCCCTTGCGAAGAACGCGCCGATATTCCCACACCGGCGACTTTTCATTGTTTAAGATGATCGTCAGGTCACAATCCTGCGGGCCGACCGTCGGCGTCGGGATGAAGGCGAGATTGTGCGGTCCGACCGGCAAGCCGCAATTGCTGACGATGTTGCGGACCTGGCCCGGCAGCAGTTCCTCGATGCTCTTCGAGACCAGCGTGGCCAGGCGGCCCGAGACTTCGATGCGCGTCCCGAGCGGCGCCCGCATGTGCATTTGAATGGTCCCCGACCTGATCTCGGGGAAGTACTCGCGCCCGAGAAAGAAATACAGGCTCATCGAGGCGACCGCGATCGCCAGCGAGATCTTGATGAAGGCGCGGCGGCGGGCGATCACCTGTTCGAGCAGCATGCCGTAGCTCTCGCGAAACCGATTGAAGCGGCCCTCGAACCCCTTCTGAAAGCGAACGAAGACGTTCCGCGATGGCTCCCCGCCGCGCTGCGTCTTGTGCTCAGGCGTCTGCATTACGGTGACTCTTCAACATGTGCTTGGCCACGGTCGGCGCCGGCGTGAACGACAGGATGACCAAGGCCGACATCCTTATGATGACCGCTTCCACCATGGCCTTGAACGGCCGCGACGTCTGGGTCACGGTGTCCCGTCATCATGTATTTCGCCATCGTCGGCACCAATGTGAACGACAGAACGAAGGAAGCCAGCATCGCGATGATGACCGCTTCCGCCATGGGCTTGAATAGGTAGGCGGAGACGCCGGTGAGCCCAAAAAGCGGGAACCAGGCGATGGCGATGCACAAGGTGGCGACGAACGTCGGGACGACGATCTGATTGGCGGCGTCGATGATCGCCGTCTCCAGCGGCTTGCCCATGTCGAGATGGCGGTCGATATTCTCGATCATCACGATCGCGTTATCGACCAGAATGCCGACGGCCAGCGCCAGCCCGCCCAAGGTCATGACGTTGATCGACTCTCCGAGCCAATGCAGGCCGATGAGCGCGGTCAGGATGGACAGCGGAATCGAGGTCCACACGATGGCCGTGGCCCTCCAGGAGGCGAGCAGCAAAAGCACGATGAGCCCGACCAGCGCCCCGGCGGTCAGCATTTCATGGACTACGTCCTGAATCGAATCCTTGACGAAGGTCGAGGCGTCGTCGAGGAGCCGGATCTTGACTCCCTCCGGAACGACTTGCTCGGCGCGCGGAATCATCTTCTTGATCCCCTCCACCACCGCCAGGGTCGAGGCCTCCGTGCTCTTCATCACGACGATGATGACAATCTGCTTGCCCTTCACCAGCACCGCGTTCTGTTGCACCCGGCCCATCAGACGTACCGTCGCGACGTCGCGCAGATAGATGAACTTGTTGCCGTCCCGCTTGATCGGAATATTTTCGAAATCCTCGATCCGCAACGGGGAGGCGTTCGTCTGAACGATCCAGTCGGTCTGTTTGATCTTAATGTCGCCGGACGGCAGCACGCGGTATTGCCGCATGAGGATGTCGTGGACATCCGCCGGCGAGAGGTGGCGGGCGAGCAACTTCTGCTGATCGAGATTGACCATCACCTGCATGTCCTGCCCTCCGTAAGGGTGTGGCAGGATCGCCCCCGGCACCGTCACCAGCAGAGGGCGGATGCGCATGTAGGCGAGGTTGTAGAGTTCCGCGGGAGTCATGTGGTCCGCGCTCACTTCGAGCATGGCCACCGGAATCGCGGAGGGGGCCAGCCGCATGATCATGGGCGGCGAAATATCCGGCGGCAGCCACTTGACGACCCGCTGGGCAATGGCCGTGATATCCGCTTCGGCCCGGCCCACGTCCACGCCGTCCTGCAGAAAGATATTGGTGATGCTGAAGCCGTAGTAGGAGTGACTGTGCATGTACTTGATGCCTTCCACCGTCGCGGTCACGGCGCGCTCGAACATATAGGTAATCCGCCCTTCTACCTGCGCCGGCAGCAGGCCGGCGTAGTCCCACACGACGGAGGTGATGGGAATCGTGATATTTGGAAAGACATCGGTCGGCATGTGGAGCACTGTCATCGTCCCCGACGCAATGATGAGGATGGCCAGTACGACGAAGGTGTACGGTCTGCGCAGAGCGATGAGAACGATCTGGCCCATCGGTAAAAGCTGTTAGCAAAGTACTTACCGCGTATCGGATTCATTCGACGGCTGAGGAGCGAAATCCCAGGATGTCCGCAATTTCCTGTCACAATACCGCCAACCGCACTGTTTGGTTTACACTTGAATCGCCATGTCCGCAAAATGATGTCGTGCAGCCGTGTAGCTACGCACTGCGCGCATCGTGCGATAGTGCACGCCTTTGCTCGAGGCGTTGGCCCATTCCAGCTTGGCAAGAAATCTAGAGGACTCCTTAGAAATGGTGGGTATTGGGCTGACACGGTTCCGAATGTGCTCGTTAGGTTCGAATCTGCGGTGATCCCCACCTGCGTTACTTTGTCCTCCTGTTGCTCTGAAAAACTCGCGAGGCTTTTACGCTGGTCGGTAACTGTTCATCGGCCCGGCACAACTTTTGCCCCGTGTTGCAGATTCCATGACGCGAGGGAATTCAAGCGGCCAGTATATGGCGATTCTGGCCCCAAGGAGGAACAACATTGATCGCTCAGAATGTTCATCAGACACTCCTGCCATGAGAAGAGTGGGCGGTCCTAACCTGGAACGTCATACGTGTTCCTCGCAAGGGAAAGTAAACACTTTGACCGGAATAGGCTGCCCACGTGCGGCCTTTACACGTGCCGCGTAATGCGCTTGAAGCGCTTTGACCGCACTGTTGGCTTGATCAGATGGGAGAGCCGAAAAGATAATGCAATTGATATCGGGCTGGAGGAACGTCCCGTATACTTTCCCGGTTAAACCTTCACCCTTGACATTGCTCAGCACGGTATACGTTTTGACGCCGGTATCGTGCAACAGCGCCTCCAGTTCCTCCAACATGGAGTCCCGAGCCACGATGATCAGCATTTTCATGGTGCCCGCGCCTCCTTCTAAGTTATTTGCTCTGAGCTTCGCAGAGGATAGGCTTTCTCTGCCCATCATTCTTAAATCACAAGAGGACGTCTCAGCAGTGTGTCCCGTTCAACCTAACCAGCTACTGAACAGATGACGGTTTAGCTTGCGGTTTTTCGGGCCGTCGCAGGAAGACCATCGGACAGCACTCACCCCCCTCCGAAAAGGACGACAACATTCAGCGATGGAGGTGTATCCGGCCCCCATTGCGCTCATGCACCGGCGGCATGTGCCGATTCTCCGTCGTGGTGTCCCGTCATCATGTATTTCGCCATCGTCGGCACCAGCGTGCGCGACAGGACGAAGGAAGCCAGCATCGCGATGATGACCGCCTCCGCCATGGGCTTAAACAGGTAGCCGGAAGCGCCGGTGAGCCCGAAAAGCGGGATCCAAGCAATCGCGATGCACAGGGTGGCGACGAACGTCGGGACGACGATCTGATTGGCGGCGTCGATGATCGCCGTCTCCAGCGGCTTGCCCATGTCGAGATGGCGGTCGATATTCTCGATCATCACGGTCGCATCATCGACCAGAATGCCGACGGCCAGCGCCAGCCCACCCAAGGTCATGACGTTGATCGTCTCTCCGAGCCAATGCAGGCCGATGACGGCGGTCAGGATGGACAGCGGAATCGAGGTCCACACGATGGCCGTAGCCCTCCAGGAGCCGAGCAGCAAGAGCACGATGAGCCCGACCAGCACCCCGGCGGTCAGCATTTCGTGCACGACGTCCGAGATGGCGTCTTTGACGAAGGTCGAGGCGTCGTCGAGGAGCCGGATCTTGACTCCCTCCGGAACGACTTGCTCGGCGCGCGGAATCATCTTCTTGATCCCGTCCACCACCGCCAGGGTCGAGGCCTCCGTGCTCTTCATCACGACGATGATGACAATCTGCTTGCCCTTCACCAGCACCGCGTTCTGTTGCACCCGGCCCATCAGACGTACCGTCGCGACGTCGCGCAGATAGATGAACTTGTTGCCGTCCCGCTTGATCGGAATATTTTCGAAATCCTCGATCCGCAACGGGGAGGCGTTCGTCTGAACGATCCAGTCGGTCTGTTTGATCTTAATGTCGCCGGACGGCAGCACGCGGTATTGCCGCATGAGGATGTCGTGGACATCCGCCGGCGAGAGGTGGCGGGCGAGCAACTTCTGCTGATCGAGATTGACCATCACCTGCATGTCCTGCCCTCCGTAAGGGTGTGGCAGGATCGCCCCCGGCACCGTCACCAGCAGAGGGCGGATGCGCATGTAGGCGAGGTTGTAGAGTTCCGCGGGAGTCATGTGGTCCGCGCTCACTTCGAGCATGGCCACCGGAATCGCGGAGGGGGCCAGCCGCATGATCATGGGCGGCGAAATATCCGGCGGCAGCCACTTGACGACCCGCTGGGCAATGGCCGTGATATCCGCTTCGGCCCGGCCCACGTCCACGCCGTCCTGCAGAAAGATATTGGTGATGCTGAAGCCGTAGTAGGAGTGACTGTGCATGTACTTGATGCCTTCCACCGTCGCGGTCACGGCGCGCTCGAACATATAGGTAATCCGCCCTTCTACCTGCGCCGGCAGCAAGCCGGCGTAGTCCCAGACTATGGAGGTGATGGGAATCGAAATGTTCGGAAAGACATCGGTCGGCATGTGGAGCACTGTCATGCCTCCAAACAGCACAATCAGGATCGACATAACGACAAAGGTGTACGGTCTGCGTAGGGCGATGAGGACAATCTGGTTCATACGCCAAGTCTGTAGCAAAGTATTTACCGGTCGTCGTCTTTATTCGACGTGCGGGGTTGGGAGGACCAGGATGCCCGCGATTTCTTGGCGTAATTGCGCTCATCGCTCTCTGGTACTCATCTGGCTAGTTAAGTCTGGGGAATCGAGGGCGCGCAGTTGCGCACTGCGCGCATCGCGCGACATCTCACAATTCCACCCTGGCGCGGCTATGCGGATGGTCCTGAGGCGGTACTGAACTCGTTGGATATGCCGCGGTTGGACTGGGTGTCTTCCACGAATCGAATGGAGACGACAATCGGTATTGATCTTGCGTGATCCATTTCGATCGCCGACATTCCGGCCCATCGGACTCGTCAGAAGGAGGACCGATGGGCATCTTTGCTTCGATCAGGACCAATCTCTTGACGCCAGTGCGGATAGAACAGGAGCGAGGAGTACCACGGCGAGAATTCGCAAATTCAGCATGGCGATGGCTGCCGTGAGCGGACTCGCAGGCGACGTTGTGACAGGGGAGTCCGTTCAGGCTGAAACGCTGACGCTGAGGGCGGCGGCGGAAAGCTTCTTCAGTACGGTGAAGAATGAATTGATTCAACGGCAGTGCGGCAGATCGAATGTTGAAAAGGGGCAAAGCGTGGTGGTACCAAGCGCTTTCAGGTGGATGTCTGTTTTTCGGCCCGGAAAATACAACTTGGATCAGGAGCAAGACTAGAATGAGAAAGATCATGACCATCTCGATGCTGACCCACCATATTGAGACGCGGTCTTCTCGGGATTGACGCTCTCGCCAAATGAATTCCTTCAGCGCCTGGCTGGTCTCCGCGCTTTCGATCCCTTCCTCAGATATTTCTCTGGCGGGATAAGCCATGTGGCGACCAGGGAGATTTATGACGAACCGCTTTCAATGTCTCCAGGCGGGACAGTCCCGGCATCTCCAAGTCAAAGGAGAATGAGATCAGGGACTATGCGTTCGAGCGCAGTGAGCATCGCCTCACGAAGTCAAAGCCGACGACCACGTGCGGCCGCCGAGACACCCGTTTGATGATCGTCTCGCGGATGGTGGGGTGATCATCGGTGATAAAGCCGGTCCCCGGCATCGTGTCCCGTTCCTCAGGTGATAGAAGCAGTGATCGGTCTTTTTCTCTGCAGATCCCGCGTGCCTCACTTCGATCGCGGCCTAGGAGGATCATTCGATTGGATTGGGACGGAGCAAAGTACTTGCCAGTCGTCATTCAGGGGTAAGCAAGGGCAGGATAGGCGCACCTTATCGCGTACAATTGCGTTGAGAACGCTGTCTGGTTCGTCTCGAAGCGCGATGCCGAAGATCGCGAATTATGACTTTGCGCTCAGAGCGCATTGTGCGAAATTTCACAATTCCGAGGAGGCGTGGGTTGGGCGTCTGGCCCGACCCCACTGGTGAATCCACGAGAAATGCGTCGGTTGGAGTGCTTTTGACAGCCTATCGAACGGATACCTGTTTGGTATCGATCTTGCTGTATTCCTTCTCGATTGAGAATCACTCGTTCTGATCGCTCGCATTTCCGGCAACGAGAATCGATTCAAGTCATGTATCACTGGTAAGCCCCTCTTAGGAAGAGGAACACGCTCTTTATGGTGGGATTGCGGACATTCGGCATGACAATAGCGTTCATGGGAGGACTAGCAGGCGCCGCCGCAGCGGGGGAGCCGATTCAAGCTGAACCCCTGACGGTCGGGGCGGCTCCGAGCTTGAAGGCGGCGTTCCAAAAAATCATCCCGATGTTCGAGCAAGAATATGGCGCGACGGTACACGTCGTATACGGTCCGTCGGCAGCGCTTCGCCGACAAATTGAACAGGGCGCACCGATCGATGTGTTCCTTCCTGGGGCCGCTGAGGAAGTCGAGACCCTGCACAAGAAAGGACTGACTCTCGGCGAACCTCGGATCTACGCGCAAGCCCCTCTCGTCCTCGTCATGTCGGCGGCCTCGCCGGCAACTCCGATCTCCTTTCACGATGTGCTGCCGAATGGAACAACCCGCATCGCCGTCGCCGACCCGAAGACCTCCGCATTGGGAAAGATTACGGCGCGTGCGCTCGCCAAGCTCGACCAGGCGTACAGGAGCCGTCTCCACCTTCGCTATGCCCAACATACAGGCGATATCTTGCATCTGGTTCGTACCGGGGCGGCCGACATGGGCATCGTCTACCGCGCGGACGCCCTCAACGGCGGCGAGTTACGCCTCATGGAGGTAGTTCCAGGCGAAACAATGGTCCGGTTCGGTGCAGCGGTGGTCTGGACCTGTCGGAAGTCGGCTCTTCCTGTCGCGCAGGAATTTCTCGTTTTCATCATGAGCACCCGCATACAGAAACTCCTCCTGCAGTATGGATTTGAAGCCGTATCATCGAATGAGTTAGAGGCTGGACTTCAGAGCAATTGAGCAGGTGCCGTGGAGGAAATACTGTCGACGCCGGCTTTCTCAGGAATTCCTCCGGCACATTACGGCTCCGGCCCCGACACCTTCGGGGGAACACACGATGATGAATGCACGTGACGGACCTGTGCCTCGCACCGGACTTGCGGATCGGATTTTGGCTCTTCTGCATCGCCACCGGAGACTCATGTTCTTGGACATCGCGTGTAGGCTGCCCGACTGCACCTGGCAGATGCTTCTCGACGTTCTCATGCGGCTGCGGAAGCAGGAACGGATCGAACTGGTAGCGCACCAGTGGGACTATGAAGTGCTTTTCCTGTCCGGTGACCCTTCCGACCCAGCCCCTTCCGGCTCGCCAGAGATCGGCGAGCGGTGCGAGCATGAACAAAGGATGCCCGTGTAACCGCATCGGCGTCTTCGTTCTGTTCCTGTCGCTTGTCGCGCTCGGCTGCGCAAGAACCTCTGCGCCGCTCGACCTGTCTTCCCCTGACCCCTCGCAAGACCAATGGAAAATCGCGAGCTATTATAGTCGCGAAGCTGTTCTGCTGAGGCTCAAGGCCGATGAGTTGGCTGAACGGGTGGCGGTGTACGAACGGCTGTTCGGGCCGGACTCGGAATGGGTGGGCGGGACGAAACTGTTGGTTGAGTTCTATCGGAACGCGGCTCAAGAACGGGAGCGCCTCGCCGACATGCATCTTGAACTGGCCGCCAACGGACGCTGATCCCGGGTCGCTGCGCCTGCCTTTCCCTGACGTCTATGGAGGATGCCATGTCTCACCCTACAACACATACCCTGCCGCTGATTGTCATTGTGGCCATCCTGTCGTTGAGCGCCTGTGCGGGGACCAGTGTTCAGCCCGGCTACCGAGGGTTGATGTGGCGCCCGTTTTCCGAAGGGCTCTCACCCGAGCCGTTGAAGGACGGCTTCTACTGGCGTGCACCCTGGAACAGCATTTACCTGTACGACATCCGATGGCAAAGCTACACGGAGCACATCGATGCCCTGAGCGCCGACGACCTCCAGGTCCTGATCAAGGCGGCGATCATCATTCGGCCTATTCCGGAAGAGGTCTATTTTCTCGCCCATGAGGTCGGAACGGATTTCTACACCCGCATCGTGAAGCCGGAGTTTTTGGCCGCTGTGCGAAGCGTAGTGTCCGGATACAACATGGTGACCGTCCCGGAACGGAGTGCTGAGATCGCCAGCAAGGTACAAGCGGTGGTGACTGAGAAGCTGAAAGGGCGGCACCTCGAGATTCAAAGCATTGCCCTGGCGGATGTCGATTTCCCTCAACTCGTCCTGAACGCCATCGAACAAAAGCAGGCCAAGGAACAGGAAAAAGAACAAAAGGAGTTCGAGCTGACGATCGCCGCTAAAAACGCCGAGATCGCCCGCACGCGGGCGAAAGGAGAGGGCGATGCGATCCGGATTCGCGCTGAAGGAGAAGCGGAAGGCTTGCGAATCCGCGCGATCGGACAGGCGAAGGCGCAAGAGACGATCGCCAAAACGCTCACGCCCGAGTATCTCCGGTTCAAGCTGTACGACAGCCAAAATGCAAAGTTCGTCCTACTCCCGGACAATTTGAATGTTCCTATTCTCATCAATCCCGGTCCACTGCCCGGAAAAACTGCAGAAGTCGGGCAGGAGTCTATGACCGGGCGCTGATGAAGGTGAAGCGCAAGCTTGACCCTTCGTAACATTGGGCACTCCGTGGTCAAATTAGGACGGTGCTCGGTTGAGACGGGTCAGGAAGGTGATTCATGGCAATGCTGCGGTTGAACGGTGTTCTCGGGTGGGTATTGCTCGTCGGTATCCTCGTGGTCGTGGCCACCGTCGCCGTGCTGAACCTGCTGGACCAGTTCGTGATCGAGCGATCTGCGGCTCAGGATCGTCATGATGCATTCTTGCGGATCGCTGAATCCGTCAACCGCATCGTGAGCAAGTCGGGAGACGTGCATAACGTCGGTGCCATCAAGCAAGCCTTTGAGGAAATCTTCGAGCTGCGGCCTGGGATTCTCCGGCTTTCCGTGTTCGAGGTTTCGCCAGCCTCCAGCGCGTTGATCTACAGCAGCAACCCCCAGAATGTTCCGGAACATCTCAACCCCGAGGAGCACCGTGCCGTCTTCGCCGGGCATACGGTCACCCACTTTGTGAACTCGCCTTTTGACCGAGCTTGGCTGATTACGGCACCACTCATGATGGACGGGCAGGTCGTGGGAGCGTTGCGCGGGCGGTTCTCGATCGGGAAGTACGACCAACTCATCCGGCGAGAAACCGAACTGGCCAAAGATGTTGGGGTTGGAGCGGTCCTGATCACGTCTCTGGCATTTCTGATCCTGATTCGCGTGCAGGTCCATGACCCCATCCGCCAGCTTTTGACCGCCATGCGGCGCGCCGAAGCCGGCGAGTTGGCCATCCGCGCTCCGGTGACCGGTCCATCCGATCTCCGGGAGGTCGCAAACCAGTTCAACCGTATGCTGGAACGGGTTCGTGAGGCCATCGCCGCGAAGGAGCACCTTTTGGCTGAGGTGCAGGGCTTCAACGACGCGCTGATGGCCAAGATCGTTGAGGCGAAAGATGAGCTGCAGCGGGCCAACCAGACGCTGGTCGAGGCGCGCGCGCAGACGGAACGGGCGGAAAAACTGGCGGCGCTGGGCGAACTGTCCGCCGTCGTGGCGCACGAACTCGGCAATCCGCTCAATGCGATTTCCGGTTATCTTCAATTGCTCGCGAAGGAGCCGGACTCCCTTGCCCGGCAGCGTCATCTCGCTTTCATCCGGTGCGAGATCGCGCGCATGATCGCGACCATTCAGCACATCCTGGATTCCACCCGCGTGCAGGTGACGGCCGCTCCGGTCGATCTGAACCGGGTCGTTCAGGAGGTCATCACCTTGATCTCTCCAGGCCTGGCCGGGCGGCGGATCGTGGTGAAAGCCGAATTGGACCCCGTTCTCCCCCCAGTCGCCGGAGACCGACGAGCCCTCCACGGTGTGATGTTCAATCTGGCCACCAATGCCGTGCAGGCCATGCCGCTGGGTGGTGAATTGCGTATCTACACGGAGCGTGTGTTTCGGGGCGCGATCGAGGGGCATGTCATCCTCGCCGGCAGGCCGGATCTGGCTGATGACGCGGTGCGTCTGTCCGTGGGCGACACCGGGCAGGGTATTGCGCCCGAGCATCTCGCGCGCATCTTCGAACCCTTCTTCACGACGCGCCAGAGCGAGGGCGGGACAGGGCTCGGGCTCGCCATCTGCCAGCGGGTCATCTCCTCCCTCGGCGGAAGGCTGATAGTGCGGAGCGGGGTCGGGCAGGGGACGACCGTCGTCGTCGATCTCCCTGTTTTGAAAACATCTACCGTTCGGGAGAACTGAATGGGCGGCGATGGTTGGATTCTCGTCGTCGACGACGACCGGCGCAATCTGGAGATGCTGGGAGAGGCGCTCCGCGGCGCCGGTTTTCAAACGGATTTGGCCGACGGCGGCCGCCAGGCGATCGAACGCTGCGGCGTCCACGATTACGACGCGGTGATCAGCGACATTAAGATGGCGCCGGTGACGGGGATGGATGTGCTGAATACCTTCCGCCGGACCTCGCCGGAGACGCCCGTCGTGCTGCTGACGGCGTTCGGATCGGTGGAAACCGCCATCCAAACCATGAAGTCAGGGGCGTTTGATTACATTACGAAGCCAGTGAACCTGGATGAGTTGGTGCTGGTCGCGCGGCGGGCAGTGGACCATTGTCGCCTGGTGCGGGAGCATCGCCGGCTCCAGCGCGTGTTCACCGAGCGACCTCATGCAACATCCATCATCGGCCGGAGTCGAAAGATGGTGGAAGTGTTCAAACTGGTCGGCAAGGTGGCGCGCAGCAGGACGGCCGTGCTGATCCAGGGCGAGAGCGGCACCGGGAAGGAACTCATCGCCCGCGCGATCCACGATCACAGCGACAGAGCCGCACGCCCGTTCGTCGCCGTCAACTGCAGCGCGATCCCGGACTCCCTCCTCGAAAGCGAGCTGTTCGGTCACGTCAAAGGCTCGTTCACCGGCGCTCACGCGTTTCGGCGCGGCTTATTGGAGGAGACCGACGGCGGCACGTTCTTTCTGGATGAGATCGGGGACCTCTCTCCCGCGGGCCAAGCGAAATTGTTGCGGGTGCTGCAGGAAGGGGAGATCAGGCGTGTGGGCAGCAACGAGGCGATCTCCGTCGATCTTCGCGTCATCGCCGCCTCCCGGCGCAATCTTCAGCAACTGGCGTCCGCAGGACGGTTCCGCGAGGACTTGTTGTACCGCCTCAACACGGTGACGATTGTCCTACCGCCACTCCGGGAGAGACCGGAAGACATTCCCTTGCTCGCGGAATTCTTTCTCGCCCGCCACGGCGCAGAAGAGAGGATGGCCGGCATCTCGCTCTCCACAGACGCGATGCAGGCGTTGGTCAAGTATCCCTGGCCCGGCAACGTGCGCGAGCTCGAGCACGTGATCGAGCGGGCGGTGGCTCTGGCGACCCACTCGGTCCTGTCGGTCGAAGACTTGCCGCCGGACATTCTCCGGAAAGTCAACGGCACGGGGGAACAGACGGACGGCTTGCCCGGCACGCTGAACGCGCTGCGCCGTGAACACCTCCTGTCCACGCTCGAAACCACCCGCGGCAACAAGGAGCAGGCGGCGCGACTGTTGGGCATCAGCCGGCGAACGCTATACCGACTGCTCGACCGCTACGGCCTGACCAAGACCCAATCCAAGCTCGATAGTGAACCGTCCGGCACCGCTTTCACTTGAAACCTCGGCTTCGCTTCGCGTGTGTGTCGTTCTAGCGTTGCGTGCCATCCTGGCACATCGGACCACCGGCCCTTTATCGGCTCGCCTTTCGTTGCTCCCATGGAATTCGTCGATGTCTAGCGGGTTCGTTGTCTGGAACATGCACCACGTCGCGTGGCATCTCGCTTGCTGTGTTTCACACACGGAAAGCGCGGCATGAGCCGGATCGTGATCGCCGGACGCGGAGCCGTCATCGATAAGCAACTAACCGAAACCGAGCATAAAGGAGACGAGCTATGGCGTGCAGACGGTGCGGGGGCTTGATGGTCGTCGAGCTGCTCTACGATCCGCAGGAAGAAGCGAGTCGTATGCACTGCCGCGGCTCCCGATGCGTGAACTGCGGCTGCATCGACGACCCGGTCATTCGCGCCAATCGCACGCAGCCCCCGGCATTGGGGCGCCCGGCTGCGCGCGGTTCGGTCGCTGGCCGACGAATCCTGTTCCTGCCATGACCCGTGTGCCGGAAGCAGGGCCTCATGAGCGGAAGGGCAGGCGACGGTTGCGCCCCGCCGCATCGGCGCCTCTCGGCCTTTCTGGAGAGGCCTCGTTCCGTGCATGAGGTCCTGAACAGGCGCGAACGTGGAGACCGGAAGGAGGTTACGTATGGATGGTTACGGCAAGAGAGTGTTGGTGGTGGATGACGATGCGGATTCAAGGCAGGTTCTCGCTCTGTTGCTCGTCCAAGCCGGCTATAGCGTCCACGAAGCCTCCGACGGTCTGGAAGCGATGAACGAGATGAAACGGCGGCGATTCGACGTCGTCGTGACCGATTACCATATGCCGCGGTTGAACGGGTTCGAGCTTCTGATGCTGAGCCGGGTGGTCTGGCCGGATTTGCCTGTGGTGATCGTCTCGGGAAGCCAGGGCAACATGGCCGACCTGGCGGCGCAGCATGGCGCCTTCGCCTGGATTCGCAAACCCTACGAAACCGCATTTCTCCTCGACGTCGTCAACGAAGCGGCGCGGCGATCGACGCACGACCGCACACACACCGCGTGATGGTGGCTCGCCGCATGAAGCGCGTCGCGGCTGTGCACATCGGTTTGCTGCTGGCCCTCGGCGCCTGTCAGACCGCAGGACCGTGGGGCGGGACCGTTTGGTTGGACGACCGAACGTTCATGAGCTTGTGGCATACCTACGGCCATTGCCGGACCAGTATGAATCCGGACGAAAAGCGCGAAGATGCGCAACGACTCGCCCTGGCCACCCGCTCGATGAAGCAAGACGAGAAGCCATCCGTCCCGCTATCGGAGTCATTCAAACGCCTGATTGAGGAGCTTCCGCCGCGCGTCTCTGTGGATCCGAACGCGATGGTCGTGGCCTGCACGCTCTACGCTGCGGAGGCCGCCCACGCGTCCGGCCGGTACCGCACCGCAGCCGAGCTGTATCGCGTCGTGATTTCAACCTATGCGAAACCGAAGTACGCCTACTATGCCACTCAGGCCAGACGAGGCTTGACACAGATCGAACAGGACACACATTTTCAGCTCGATGGTTCCGAAGCAGCGCTCATCGGATCCGTTCAACGGATCGTCTCCCAGCGATGATTTCGCGAAGACAACATCAGTTGCGTATTGACTGCGTCTACCGGATGGCCAGGCTCCCCGTCAGTGTGTCGATACAGGTCGAGCCGTTAACACACCGAAGATGTGCGTCTCTCGTCGATGGGGAGGCAGACTGGAAGAAGCGTTTCCGCTGAGAGGATGACCGGGAAGATCCTGTGCAGCATTCATCGGTAAAACGGAGTCGGATCGCATGGGCACACGCCGGGCGATGGAGCTTGCTCGACGAATGAAAAAGGAGAGCTGGATGGATAGTAGCTGAGGAACGTGTTCCATGGGCATGTACCACGGTGTTCTTGCTCTGACAGCTACGGCGATCATGAGCCTGATCGCTGAGCCGGCTTACCCGCGGATCTGGGGAAACGGATGGGAACAGGGTCTGGTTTACGGTTCGTGGCGCATTGTGACGATCAGCGGAATGGATCGTGAACAGAACCCGTCGGACCTGGCCATGAACCTTACCGCGCAGGCAGCTAGCTTGGCGAAACGCGGTAACTATTCCGAAGCCGAACGCCTTTTAAAGCAATCGTTAGAGATTACTTCGCAGGCCCTCGGCATGGACCATCCTCGGATAGCGGCTCTTCTGATTAAATTGGGGAGTCTCTATGCCGTGCAACGCCGGTATGCCGAAGCGGAGCGTCACCTCCGGCTCTCACTGGAGATCAATGAAAAGGTGTTTGGCTCCGACCACTTAGACATCGCTGCCAATCTTGAAGCTCTGGCCTTTGTGCTCAAGAAGGAGCATCGAGACGAGGAAGCCCGGCAGTTGCAAACTCGAGCCTTTGAGATATGGTCGAAGCATAGAGACGATCGGACCTTGTACAGGAATGAGCTTCCTCCACGGTGAGCCACTGCAGCCTAATCCTCGTCCGATACCGAGGGAGAGGGGCCGTCTCTCCTCTCACGGTCTGCGACGGTTGTTCAGCCGCACAGTGATCGCTCCCGACAGTCCGCCATGAGTCCTTTGCATGGCTTCCCATCGGCAGACGTGGCGATGCTGTGTTGCGGGCCGGCCGTGAGTTTCCAGAGCCACCCATCTTCACGAACTGCAACGGCGGCATGATCGCGTGGTCGTGCGTGGACCATTCCTCTTTGGCCGCGATCCCGACGTTCCTGACCTGTTCCGTGATCTGCTCAACGTAAGCGGTGCGGAAGGCATGGACGGCGGCGAGCAAAGACCTCACGACCTGGTCTCTTGACACATCGGCAGCCTCCGCGGTTGAAACGATCACGCCCAGGCACACCCAGGATGGCCAATGCCTTCTTCCAGCCGACTCGGCGCTTCATTGCGTTTCCTTCTCAGAGGAATGGGCCAATCTGGCACGCCGTGCCAAGCTGTCACAAGATGACGTGCATGATTCTTTGTATGGTTCCGGCATAAGCCCTATGCCCACGCCCTTTGTCACAGCCAGCAATCGATGTGGAGCACACGCCCGCTCATCATCACGCATGCAAGCCCCCAGCAAAGCAAGGGTTTTCTCCGGCCAATGGAATTTACCCGCATGTAACACACAATTTACAAACTCGTTACCGTGTCGGCTCCGGAAATGCACCTCCGGAAACCCGCATGCCGCGATGGTCGCGGCAGTGGTACCGCATCTCAACGTTGCGATCAAAAAGTGGGGAAGGAGGTCTTATGCCGACGGGCATGGTTGCGGGGGCCTTGACGATTGTGCTGAGCATGGTATGCGGCATTCACTCTTACGCGGTAGCCGAGGAGAGAGCCGAACACGCTCAATCCAGGGAACCGAGTGTGTGGAATCCAACAACCTGGAAATGGATGCCGACTGAAGAGGAGATTCGAAAGTATCGACGAAGTTGGAATCCCATGACCCACGGTCCTATCTTGAACACGGGCATCGATATCCAGCCGAAGGGCCAGTTCCTGATCCAGCCGTTCGTCTTCGGCGAGATCGGCCACAGCAGGTTTGCGAATCAATTCGGCACAGCCACCACAGATTCGCATTTCCACTTAAGAGCCATCGCCCCGACGGTGATCTTCGCCTACGGTGTCACCGACCATTTGGAACTCAATGTGGCGCCTTCGTGGATCTGGTTCAACTCCCGTCAAGCCGGTGGCTCCGACGGGAAAACGATCCAGGAAGAAAACGACGTCGGTGATACGACGATTTATCTCAAGTTTCGCCCGATCGTGCAGGACCCCGATACGGCACGCCCCTCCGTTACGATCTACAACGGCGTGACGCTTCCGAGCAGTCAGTGGTTCGGGACCAAAGGGATCCCCGGCGGATTTTCACCACTCGGGCGCCTGCCGGGAACCAAGTTCGGCGGCCTCTCGTTCACCGAAGGCATTCTGCTCCGTAAGAACCTGAATCCCTTTCGTCTCAACGCAGGTGTGTACTATTCGTATACGGCGCCGGGAAGCACAGCCGGGATGAACACGTACAACGGCGACATTGTGAATACGCGCTTCATCATCGAATACATCGCCAACGAGCAACGCGGCCTAGGATTCAATTTGGAGTTCGTGACGCTGCACGGTCTTCCCTTTCGCCTGGACGGCCATGATGTCAATCTCAAGCCGACGAGTTTCAGTCTGATCGGCGTCGAGCCCTCCGTCCAGTACAAGTTCTTCCACAACTCGAACGGGGCGTTGGTCGGCGCCGCCGGTGTGCTCTTCTCGATTGCCGGCCAGAACAACATCGATGCAATCTATCCGAACATTTCCCTCTATTACTATTGGGGCAAGGGCAAGGTCATGATGAGGTGATCGTCTTACAGCACATGGGCGCGAGACTTCTCCGCACAGTGCGTCATGTGCGGATCCGCTCGCAAGGACGGCCACTTCCCCAATAAGCTTCCGTCATTTGTACTATTCTGTGATGGTATGCATATTGCTTGCTTCGCAAAATCATGAGTACTGAGAAAACCAAGGAGTAGAGAGTCGTGCGGACTTGGCTCACACCAAACTGGAAACAATGGGGCGACCGAGAACTGTTCTGGATCTTGTTGGCGCTGGTGGCGCTGTTAGTCTGGGGAAGCCGGGTCCTAGCTGCTGAGGTTATTGTTTTGTGAACGGAATCGTCACGCTGATCGCGCCGGCGAGGTCGCCTTCATGTTTGCCTTCTCTGGGATAACCGGAAATATCCTCTTCGCCGGCCGGTTCCCCGTGACACTTGAGGCAGTCCTTTTCGTAGTAGATCGGATCGATGAGCCGTAGTGCGGTCCCGCCCTCGACCAGCTCGCTGACCGGCGATGCCGGGGCGGGCTGGTCGGCCAGCCGCCGCAAGATCTCCGTTTCGTGCTCGTCCGGCGCGTTCTTCAGATTTCTCGGATGGAGCGCCGTCTGCTTCAGTCGGACAGGGGATCGCCGCGAAAACCGAATCGCCGCCTGACTGCCGAAGGTCGCCGGGATAAAGTTCTTGTAGCCGACCCCCCGTTGATTGATCACCAACTGGGCATCGGCCACTACCTCTTTGCTCGCGTCGAGCAGCCCGAGCAGCAACTCCCTCGCCGATGAAGGAAGCGGCGCCGATTCCGGCCGACCAAGATCGATCCCGGTCCGCGCCTTGAATTCTTCCACGACCTGCGCTTCGAACACCTCCGGCGTGAATCCCTTGTCCCCCTTGTGGGGATCATCGATCAAGGACTGGTTTCGATCGATCACGACCCGCCCGGCATCAAGCAGGCTCGCCAGGAAATGAGCCGTTTCCTGCGCTTCTTCCCTCGAAACCGCGGAGCCCTGCGGCGGCAGCATCACGAGCAGTCCCGCTACGAAAACCCACCATCGTCTTTTTCGGCGTCGCCTCATATCTCTGTCCCTTCTCATGCTTGGCGAGCAGTGTCAGCCGCCCGACGCGCGCCGGCACCGCCCTTGATCGTAGTGGCGCGGCATATTCTCCGCCGCAAACGGGAGACCTTCTGCCGCAGCTCGCCGTGGAAAGGCATAGGGTTCCTCCAACCAGCGGCGCCGCATGTCGGCCAACCTGCCTCCGGCGTCCAATCGGAACAAGAGATCGTTGATAAACCTCCGCAGTCGATAACTTTCTTCCGCCATCACCACGGCATAGTCCTCCCTGGTCAGGATGATCGGCTTCCCGTCTTCCGCTTCGAGGACCCGCCAATCTTTCCGAACCCGCGACACCGTGAACCGGAGGATCGGCTGTTTGCCCACGATCACGTCGATGGGCGGATCTTGCGACTCGAACGCTGCGGGAAGGGAATCGCACAGGACCAGGCGGACCCCGGCGAGATTGGCTTCTGCATACAGGTGGGCGGTCGTTCCTTCCTGCACCGCCACCGTCAATCCCACCAACGCCGTCCGAATCTTCGCCGGCTCGTACACGGCGTGAGGATCACGTTGCAGGATCTCGCGCACACGCTCGGCCACCCCGTTCCGACGGGTAATCATACCGAGACCGCCGTTCGTGAAATACGGCACCGAGTAGGCGAGTCCGGCCCTCGTCGGAGAGGGCACGTTCGCCGTGGTGGCGGACACGAACAGATCCAGCTTGCCCTCGTGCAAGAGCACGAAGAGCGCGCGATAGGGAACCAGATGAAGAACCGGGACGACGGGCTCGCCTCCGCACCGCGCGGTCAGCGCCGCCGAGATTTCCCGCACCAACTCTACATCCAGCCCGGTCACACGGAGGCCTTCGTCCGTGAAAATCGCGGGAAACACGAACGGCCGCCGGGGTTCGAACCCCATGCCCACCTGCAACCGCTTGCGGGCGCAGATCGCGTCGAGCTCGTTGGTAGCGACGGGCTGAATATATTGGATCGCGTCGAACACCAGGCCGCACCCTTGGAGGATGAACCCCAGCCCAAGCGCGCACGCCCACCCCGTCGCGTTCAGCGCTAATACCGAATGCCGGTCAAAAACACCCATTGTTGCGCCTGCCCCGCCTCGCCCCGGAAATCCACCCCGTATTGTGCGTACTGCAGGGTGACGTCCACCGCCAAGCCGCCGGCCACCGGAAAACGCACGCCGACCTGTCCGCCCACGAGATGGCCCGGCGTGTCATGGCCCGGTCCCGGCATCACCGCTCCTCCCAACAGCCCGACATACGGCACCGCCCGATCCTCCAACGGTCCGAACAGCACGTGCCGGATGATCCGGCTGATCGGCTTCCCTTTCGGGAAATCCAGGATATCGATGAAATTGTTCCACCGGGGATTGACGAACAGCGCATGCTGGTCGGTCTTCGTCTCCTCCGCGTGGATGCTGAAGAATTGATAGATGGTTCTCACCTCGAGATTCCCATACCGCAACGCGGTAAAACCGGCCTGAATCCCGATTTCCCGGTCATCGGGCGCAAACGTCTGCTGGCGAAAGGCCACGTCGAAGCTGAACGGCCGGAGCGGGAGGACTTCAAGGAAGGCTTCCTGGGCTAAGGCTGGGGACGGACTGATCAACGCGAGGACGGCGACAAAGACCCAACGGCGGCAGTTCTCCGCCGGAATCACGGAGTTTGCCCTGCATCCCTTACTCAGCATGCGTCACCCGGCTTCCCGGTCGTCGCCCGTCCTCGGCGACGTCAGCGTCCCTGACGGCCGCCGGAAACAAACCCGGCGGGGTGGCCACACAGGCCGACCCCGCCGGTCACAGTGATGCCGCTTTCTTCTCGGCTATGGTGCGGACGGCGGGGTGATCTCCGTCTGTGGCATCGCGACCTTCCACGGGGTGTGCGGCATCAGCGGCGCGGGCTTGGCGTCCGGCTTGGCGACGAGCACGGCAATGGCCCCGCGCAGAGCGCCGGTCAACGAGTGAGTGACGAGCGGGTAGGCGCCTTCCGATTCGACGACCACGTCGAACGTCGCGGCGCTGCCGGGACCGACGACGTAGGTCTGCACGCCGCTCAACTTGTTGGCCGGATTGCCGCTCTCATAGACGTTGTCCCAGATCTCGCCGATGGGATGGAAGGCCGAGAACTCGTTCGGGCCCGCGTTGATGAAATAGATCCGGACCCGCTCGCCCGGCTTGGCCTCCAGAGCATGCCCGCCGGTGACGAACGGGTGATACTTGAAGACCCCGCCGTTGAAAATCATGTGATCGAATTTCCGGTCGAACATGCTTTGCACGTCGTCGGGATTCTTGAACAGCTCCGACTGGATGAGCACGTACTCCCGGTCCGCCTTGGGCAAAGCTTTCGGATTTTTCGGATCCACGATGATCGCGCCGAACATCCCGCGGGCGACGTGCTGGATCATCGGCGGCGCCCCGCAGTGGTAGAAAAATACGCCGGGTTTTTTGGCGACGAACGTGAAGCTGACGGATTCCCCGGCGTTGATCGCCCGATAGTTCTTCAACATGTCCACCTCGGCGGCGTGGAAATCCATGGCATGGGGATTCTTGTTGGTCGCCGGGTTCGTCAGCGTGAACTTGATGGTGTCGCCTTCGGTGACGCGCACCACCGGACCGGGGAACTGACCGTTGAAAGTCCAAGCCTTATATTTCTCTCCGCCCCCGTCGATAACCACCTCGGTCTCGACGGCGGTCATCTCGACTGCGTGAGTTTTGGCCAACGCGTCGTGCAGCGGGAAGCCCGCCGCCCACACGCTCACGGCGAATAGCCACGCCGTCGCATACCCTAAGCGACGATCGATCCTCAGATCTGAAAGCAACATTGGAAATGCCTCCTGGAGTGATGGCAAGCCTGTGATGAAAAGACCACGCGCGGGAAGGATAGACGGTTCTCGCGACCCATTCTATGATCTAGGTCATATTCTCAAGACGGGCCGGATGGGATGTCAGTCAGCGGCGGACGGCGAGAGGATCGGCGGCCAGGTGCTTCAACCCGGTCAGATCACGGATCACGATGTGCTCGGCGCTGCCGGACACCAGCTTGGCGCGCTTGAAACGGCTCATGATGCGGATGGCCGTCTCGACCGTGATCCCGACCATGTTCGCCAGATCCTGGCGAGTCAGGCGCACCGCTAGGCGGAGTCCGCCCGGTTCCCGGACTCCCACCCGTTCGGCCAGCTTCACCAGCAGCGACGCCAGCCGCTGGTCGGCGCGGTCGAGCGCCAGGATCTTGGCGTTTTCCTGCGCCTCGTTCAGGCGCTTGCCCAGGTACTTAATCACTTCCAACGCCGCGTCGGGATTGCGGCGCAGCATCGCGAAATAGGATTTCTTGCTCACGCGGAGGATGCTGACGTCGCACAGAGGCTCCGCGCTGCCCGGATGAGGGGCTCCGTCGAACACCGCGGCCTCGCAGCAGAACAGGTCGCCGGGCATGAGGACCTTGAGCGTGCACTCCTTTCCCGACGGGGAGGATTTGACGCACTTGACCGCGCCTTCGTTAAGAATGTGGAAATACTCGGCCGGATCGCCCTCGCGGAAAATATATTCGCCCTTCCGATAACGGGCCTCGACGACTTCGCCGGCCAGGCGACGGCGGTCCCGCTCATTGAGCAGGTCGAAGAGGGGGATGCGCCGCAGGGGGTCCGTTGCCGTCATCGCCGGTCGCTATTTGACGATCCGCTTGGCTGTCTCCACGATCGAGCGCGCTCCGATCCCGAAATGGTCGATCAACTCCTCGGGCTTCCCGCTGCGGGGAATCTCCCGGACCGCCAGCTTGTGAACCCTGATGCCTTCCGAGCCGAGCGCGTTCAGCACCGCATCGCCGATCCCGCCGTGCTCGTAGTGGTCCTCCACCGTCAGCACGCGGCCCTGTGTGGCGCGGGCGCTGTCCAGCAAGGTGGCGCGATCGATGGGAGCCACGCTGTAGAGGTCGATGATCCGCACCGCAATGCCGGCCGCCTTGAGCTGGTCATGCGCCTTCAGGGCTTCGAAGAGGGTGACCCCGGCCGCCACGATCGTCAGCGCATCCGAAGGACTCTGCCGCACGACCTTGGAGCCGCCGATCTGAAACGTTTCGTCGTTCCCGTACAAGACAGGCGACTTGGGCCGGCCGGCGCGGAGGTAGACCATGCCCCGATGCCGCGCCGCGGCTTCGACCAGTCGATGCATGGACACGGCGTCCGACGGGTAGAGGACCACCACGCCGGGCTGCGCGGCCATCATCGCGATGTCTTCGAGGCCCATCTGCGACGGGCCGTCCTCGCCGATGCTCACCCCGACATGGGTGCCGACCAGCTTGATATTGGCTTGGCCGATCGCCGCCATGCGGATGAAATCATAGGCGCGGGTCAGGAAACAGGCGAACGTCGCCGCGAAGGGAATCTTGCCGCAGGCGGCGAGGCCGGCGGCGGCGCCGATCATGTTTTGCTCGGCGATGAAATGCTCGAAAAACCGGTCCGGAAACTTCTTGCCGAACTTTTCCGTGTAGGTGGAGTTTTTCACGTCGGCGTCCAGCGCCACGACCAAGGGGTGGACCTCGCCGAGGGCGAGCAGCGCCGACCCGAACGCTTCGCGCGTCGCGACCTGATCGGTCGGCCTGTAGGCTGGCGGAGGCATAGGCGCCCAGGTTCGAGGTTCGCGGTTCGCGGTTCGAGGTTGGGGAGGGGAAGAACGGCCGATCGTCAATTCGCCGGCCATCGGTTTCAGTTGGCGCGTCAACTCTTCGATCGCCCGGTTCGCCTCGTCGCCCTTCTTGAGCGCCTTGCCGTGCCAGTCCGGCTTGTTCTCGACGAAGGAGATCCCGCGGCCCTTGAACGTGCGGGCGAGGATGACCGTCGGTTTGCCCTTGGTCCGCGCGGCTTCGTCGAACGCGTCGAGCAACGCCGGAATATCGTGCCCGTCCGCGACGACGGCGTGCCAGCCGAATCCGGCCCAGCGCGACCGGTACCCTTCCATGTCGTGCTGCAACATCGTCGGATCGCTCTGGCCGAGGCGGTTCACGTCTACAATGGCACAGAGGTTGTCGAGCGCATAGTGGCGGGCGAGTTCCACCGCTTCCCACACCGCACCCTCCACCGACTCGCCGTCGCCCAAGAGGACGTAGGTCCGGTAGTCGGCTTTGTCGAGATACTTGGCGTTCAGCGCCATGCCCACGCCGGCGGATAAACCCTGGCCCAACGAGCCGGTCGCGACGTCCACGAACGGAAGCCGTGGAGTCGGATGGCCTTCGAGATCGGAGGTCAACGTGCGCAGCTTGAGCAATTCGGCCTTGTCGAACAGGCCGGCTTCGGCCCAGGCGGCGTACAGCAGCGGCGCGGCGTGGCCCTTCGACAGGACGAACCGGTCGTTTCCGGAACGCCGGGGATCTTTGGAGTCGTATCGCATGACCGCGAAGAACAACGTCGCGACGATATCGGCCGCCGAACAGCAGCTCGTCGGGTGGCCGCTGCCGGCCTCCGTCGTCGCGCGTACGCTGTCGATCCTCAGATGGGTGGCCTTGTTTCGCAGCATCGTGACCAACTCGGGAGTCACGGTCGCACGTGAAGCCATGGCTACTCCTTTCGGGCCGTCTCAGGCTGTGACGATGTCCGGCATGATTCCGTTGCGGCAGGAACTGTCGACTCCGCTGAGGCTAACAGAAGGAAACCGACGGAGTCAACGAACGTTGGGGCGCCGTCCGCCGCATCCGTCCGACGGATTGCGCAAGCCGGTCGTTCATTGCATAATGCGTCGAACAGAAGCAGACGGACCTTCCGTTCCCCCGCACAGCTCCCCGTCGTATCGCCCGCCTCATGAGAACGTCCGGGCACGCGGGATCGCCGCGGTTCACGGCTTCGTTTCTGCGCGATCGAGCGTGATCTGGACGGACGGCCCTCTTGTGAAATGAAGGAGCGCTCATGTCCGATGTGACGCTGGCGTTGATCATTTTCGGCACCGCGTACCTGGCGATCGTCACCGAACGGATTCACAAGACCATCGTGGCGCTGTTCGGCGCCGCGCTGATGATCAGTTTCGGCGTCGTCACCCAGGAAGAGGCCTTCCATTCGCAGGAATACGGGATCGACTACAACGTGATCTTTCTGCTGATCGCGATGATGGTGATCATCAACATCACGCGGAAAACGGGACTGTTCGAGTGGCTGGCCATCTGGGCGGCGAAACGGGCGAAGGCCCGGCCGTTCCGGATGATGGCGCTGCTCGCCGTCATCACGGCCGTGCTCTCCGCCTTCCTGGACAACGTGACCACCGTCCTGTTGATGGCGCCGGTGACGCTGGAAATTTCGAAGCGCCTGGATGTGAATCCCATCTCCTTCCTGGTGACCGAGGCGCTGGCGTCCAACATCGGCGGCACCGCCACGCTGGTCGGCGATCCACCCAATATTATGATCGCCAGCAAAGCGGATCTGAGCTACATGGAGTTTCTGGTCATGCTCGGGCCGATCGTCCTCGTCATCATGGCGGTGTTCATCGCCGTGCTGTGGCTGATCAGCGGCAGAACCATGAAGGTCTCGCCCGAGCGCCGACAGGCCGTCCTGGCCATGAACGAACGGGACGCCATCCGCGACCGGCCCCTGCTCATCAAGTGCTTATGGCTGTTGGGGCTCACGACGCTGGGATTCTGCGTGCACGGGCTGGTTCACCTGGAACCGGCGACGGTGGCCCTGCTGGGCGCGAGCCTGTTCATGTTGGTCGGTCACGGTCACGAGGCGGTGTCCGGCGCGGGCGAACTCGACTATCTGACCGAAGTCGAGTGGAAGACGATTTTCTTCTTTATCGGACTGTTCATTCTGGTCGGCGGCTTGGTCAAAGTCGGCGCGATCCGCTATCTCGCTGACCAATTGGTTCATGTCACGCGGGGCAACGTGGCGGGCACGACGTTCGCCGTGCTGTGGGGATCGGCCGTGCTCTCCGCCATCGTGGACAACATTCCGTATGTCGCGGCGATGAATCCGCTGATCATAGACCTGGCCCGTTCGATGCATCCTGAAATCACGGAGCACGCCGTGCTGGTCCATCAGCCGGACATCCTGCCGCTTTGGTGGGCCTTGGCGCTGGGCGCCTGTCTGGGCGGGAACGGCACGATGATCGGGGCGACGGCCAATGTCGTGATCGTCGATCTGGCCAGGCGCGCCGGGTACACCATCAGTTTCTGGCGGTTCATGGCGTTCGGGTTCCCGATCATGGTCGGTTCCGTGCTCATCAGCATGATCTATCTGTGGCTGCGCTTCTTTCTATGATCCGGCCTGAGACGCGCGACGCAGCGAGCCCGCCGCCCTGCCGAGACGGCCGCCCGGCGCTCTTCGCGTCCGGACGGGACCGGAGCGGCGCGGAGGACGCGCCGTGAATCTGATCCACACCATCACGATCCTCGTCTGCCTGTCGGCGGGCTTCAGCTATCTCAACCACCGGTTCATCAAACTGCCGATGACCATCGGTTTGATGGCCATCGCGCTACTGATGTCCCTCGCCCTGCTCATCCTGGGCAAGATGGGTTTCGTCATCGAGCAGGAAGCGGAATCCTTCATCCGGGGCGTGGATTTCAACGTCGCCCTGTTGGGCGGCATGCTCAGTCTTCTGCTTTTTGCAGGAGCCCTGCACGTGAACCTCGACGACCTCCTGGAGCAGAAATGGTCGATCGGCCTGCTGTCATCGCTGGGGGTGGTCTTATCCACCCTCGTCATCGGCCTGCTGACGTTCTACCTGTTCGGTCTCATCGGACTGGATCTCCCGCTCATGTCCTGCCTCTTGTTCGGCGCGCTGATCTCGCCCACCGATCCCATCGCGGTCCTGGGGATTCTGAAAAAAGCCGGCGTGCCCAAATCGCTGGAGGTCAAAATCACGGGCGAGTCGCTGTTCAACGACGGCGTCGGCGTCGTCGTGTTTCTCGCACTCCTGACCATGGCCTCCACAGGACGGACCACCGCGGCCGATGTCCTGCTCTTGTTTGTGCAAGAGACGGCGGGCGGAGCCGTGATCGGGTTCACCTTAGGATACCTGGCGTATCGCATGCTGAAGTCGGTGGACCAGCATCAGGTCGAATTGCTGATCACCCTGGCCCTGGCGATGGGCAGCTACGCCCTGGCCGACACGCTGCACACCTCGGGCCCGATCGCGGTGGTGGTGGCGGGCCTGTTCATCGGCAATCACGGCCGGCACTTCGCCATGTCCGACACGACCCTCGAGTACTTGGACACGTTTTGGGAACTGGTCGATGAACTCCTCAACGCCGTGTTGTTCGTCCTGATCGGCCTGGAGGTGCTGGTGTTGAGCTTCCGGCCTCAATACCTCGAGGCCGGGCTCATCGCGATTCCCGTCGTGCTCCTGGCACGGGCGGTCAGCGTCGGCATTCCGATGCGGCTGTTCAGCCTGCTGCGGCTGGTCGACCGTGAAGGCATGGGGGTCATGATCTGGGGCGGTCTTCGCGGCGGCATTTCCGTCGCACTGGCCCTGTCCCTTCCGCCTGGCGAAACCCGCGACGCGCTGTTGACGATCACGTACGCGGTCGTCGCGTTTTCCATCCTCGTTCAAGGCTTGACGCTGGGCCGCGCGGTCTCCCTGACTTCGCGCGCCTAGCCCGATCTGTTCGGACAGGAACCGTCATCCGTCATTCGTCAACTGAGACTCGTTAATCCTTATGCGTTCATCGTGAAGCTGGGGTCGTCCGTTTAACGGTTCACGTTTAACGCATCACCCATCACCCATCACTTCCTTACCATTGACCACGTGCACCTTGAACGGCGCGCTGGCTTCGCCCATGTAGAGCGACCGGTGCGGGAAGGGGATCTCGATGCCCTGCGCGTCGAAGGCCTTTTTCAACCGGCGTCGATATTCGCGTCCCACGTTCCACTGCTCGATGGGTTTGGTCTTGATCCGCGCCTTGATCGTCACCTCCGATTCGCCGAAATTGTCCACACCGAAAATCTCCATCGGCTCGAGGATCTTCTCGCCGAACACCGGGTCCCGGCGCATTTCTTCCGCCACTTGGCGCATCACCTCGACGACGCGATCCGTATCCTCCTTGTAGCCGACGCCCACGTCAATCACATAGGCCGACCATTCCTTGGTCATGTTCGACAGGGTGGTAATCGTGCCGTTGGGAAACACATGGACCACTCCCGCGAGATCCCGCAACACGATCGTGCGGAAGGTGATCGCCTCGACCAATCCTCCGGTTCCGTTGATGATGGCCACGTCTCCGACCCGCACCTGGTTTTCCAGCACCATGAAGAATCCGCTGATCAAGTCGCGGACGAGATTTTGCGCGCCGAAGCCGACGGCCAAGCCGAGGATGCCGGCGCCGGCCAAAATGGGCGTAATGTCCAAGCCGATCTGGGCCAACGACATGACGACCACGACGGCCCAGATCAGCGCCAACGCCATCGTATGGAGAAGGCTGGTCAGCGTCGTCACCCGCTTTCTGGCGGCTCCGGGAGCCGGCTCGGCCGCCTCCCCCGCTTTGATCAGAATCGTTTCCAGATGGCGGATACCGGCGCGGAGAAATCGCGTCAAGACATACCCGGCCAAGAAGATGACGAAAATGCGCAGGCCGGCTTGCGCGGCCGCCGCGGCGGCGGTCATGACCCACGGAGTAATGTCCTGCAGGGAAATCGCGTTCATGCGTGCTCCTCCATTGGTTGTTCGCGAGAGGGGTTTGGAACCGAGCCGCAGGACATCAGCCGTCAGATGGCACGGCCGAGGCAGTCGAGGATCGCCCGGTTCCAGCCCGACGGTCCGATGCCCGGAGCCTTGACGAGATCGGGCAGCGTCACGGCCGGATCATAGGAGCCGTCCGGTTTCTGGACCAGAACGGGCCGGTCCACGGCGGCCAGCAGCGGAAGATCGTTCTCGCTGTCTCCCACTCCGATCGTGACCAACGCTCCGGCGTGTCCTCCGCTCCTGCGGCGGTAGCAGTCGATCAGGATGCGACAGGCCTTGCCTTTGTCCGAATCGCCGATGAGATGGTGGAACCGCCCCCCTGTGACGCAGCGAAGGCCCCGGCTTTCAGCCTGACGCGCGACTTCTTTCACCAGCTCCGCTGGTCCGTCGATGAGAAACGGCTCATCGTAGTCCCGTTGTTTCGCCAGCACGGCGTCGGCCAAGGAAAGCTTGGTCCGTTCGGCGATTTCTTCCGCCGGCATGTCGCCGAATCCCCGCAAGGGATGTCCCACCGTCTGCGCGATCTCCTTCAGCGCGGCGCGCAACTGCGCGTAGGGGGTACCCAGTTCGATGACCTGGTGGCTGCCGCGCAACGCCGCCCCTTCGAGCGGAAAGTCGAAATATCCCTTGGGAACGAAAATGCCTCCTCCGTTTTCGGTAATGAACGGGTGGCGAACGTCCAACCGAAAGCAGAGCGGCTCGATTTCCGCGCGGGTCTTGCTCGATACCGGAATCAGCGGAATGTCCCGGATCCGCAGCGTGTGCAGGGCCTCATGCGCCGCCTCGTAGGAGTAGGTCTGCGCATCGAGCAGGCTGCCGTCCAGATCGCTGAAGACTATCAGGCGGGTCATAGGTCATCGGAGTTGCGAGCCGATGACCAGCACCTTACTGGAAGCGTTCGCGGTTACGCAACCGCCCGGGCTAGGAGCGGGGAAGCGCGAGAAGGGTGGTTTCTAATCCGGGAGGGAAACAGGCGACGTAGAAAGCCGACACACCGATCGCGTCTGTCGGGGAACGATCAAGGCGTCGCGCTCACTTCGTCCGAATAGCCGCTCTCGCCGGCGCTGTTGTAGGCGGTGACGGCGAAGTAATACGTGGTTCCCGGTTGGAGATCGGCCACTGTGTAGGTGGTGGTCAGGCCGGCGTTCGCGTAGGTCTGATACTGCCGCGAGGAAGTCCCGAAATACACGTTATAGCCCTGGACGCTCGGATCATTGACCGGATCCCACGCCAATGTGGCGGTCGCCCCGGTCGGTCCGGTGCCCGTCATGATTTCCGGGCTCGACCCTTCCGCTCCGCCTCCGCATGCCGCGAGCGACGCGCCGAAGAGCAGAAGCGCCCCGACCATCACCAGCGGCTGCAGAGTATGCCTCAGACGCCCGCGCTCTCTCATTCCTTCCATCGGTACTCCATCGACGGTCGGCTTCCCGACGCGAGAGCCAACATCACGGCCGCCGCAATCAACGCCACGAAGAGTTTCATCGCCGATCCCCCGGCCATGCATCTTAAGGTTATTGAGACACAAGCAAGGGCGGTGCCGAAGCGGTGATCATCCAAGAGTTCCCTCCAGTAGCGGAAAAGCTCTTCGCTATAGAAGGGACCGGAAGGCATGGCTGCAGGAAGTTCCCTGCAGTCGCTCGATGGCGTCGCAGGCTATCTCGTTGATCTTGTAACAAGGAACATGCGTATGATTCTCCCTACACACCAGAGGATGTGAAACAGTATTGGGCGCGAGGCTAGAGGCCAGAGGCTAAGAGTGCAACCCCCTTGCCCCTTGCCCCTCGCCCCGAGCCTCGCGCCCAGCCAGATGTTCAACAGGCGTGGGTGAGCCGAAGGTTCATGAGGACTATTTCCAGGAAGAAGCAGGAAGAAGAAGATCGAAAGGCTGGCAAGTTCAGGTTAGGGAGTCAAGGGTCCGCTTACCGGCGGAGCTTCAGGGCACGGAATCGGCACGCCTTCCTGGGGCAAAAACCGAAAATGCGTCACGGCGTAGGAGACGGGTTGGCCGACCTCGAACCGGCATTGCCGGAATTCTTCCTTGTTCATGCGCGAGCGAAGGGTCAACCCGTCGCTGGTCTCGATTTCGAGTCGATACGCAACCCCGAGAAAATACACGTGTCTCAGTCTGGCCTGCTGGCGAAAGCGGGCGGGATCTTCCGACACCTTCACGTAATAGGGACGGAATCCTACCTGCAGACGTTGGCCGTCTTGGAAACCCGGGGCCGGAAACTCCAACGAGCCGACTCGCACCAGGCCGTTCTTCACTTCGCCTTCCAGGATGTTCATGGACCCGATGAACCGGGCGACGAATTCCGAAACCGGTTCCTCATAGACCTCGGCGGGCGACCCGACCTGCTCGAGGCGGCCTTTGGAAAACACGATGATGCGATCGGAGACCTCCATCGCCTCTTCCTGGTCGTGAGTCACGAACAGACTGGTCACGTCGAGATCGTCGTGGAGGCGGATCAGCCACTCGCGCAGCTCCTGTCGCACCTTCGCATCGACGGCGCCGAACGGTTCGTCCAAGAGCAGGACGCTGGGTCGCGGCGCCAGCGCCCGGGCGATGGCCACGCGCTGCCGCTGGCCTCCGGATAACTGGTGTGGATAACGGTGTCCGAGTCCTTCCAGTCCCATCAATCGCAACAGCTCCGCCACGCGCGCCTCGACGTCCGACCGCCGCCACTTTTTGATCTTCAACCCGAACGCCACGTTGTCGAAGACGGTGAGGTGCTTGAACAGCGCGTAATGCTGAAACACGAACCCGATGTTGCGTTGCTGGACCGACAGGTCGTTCACCCGCCTCCCGTCGATGAAGATCTCGCCGGAGGTGGGCGTCTCCAGCCCGGCGATGAGCCGGAGCACCGTCGTCTTGCCGCTGCCGCTCGGCCCCAGCAGGCCGAGCAATTCGCCTTCCCGAACGACGAACGACACGTCGGAGACCGCCTGCACCGACCCGAACCGTTTGGAAAGCCCCCGCACCTCGATCTTCATGGCCTCTCGCGATCGATCACGCTTGCTGCGCCGCAGCGGCGCGGGCCTTGGCGACTTCCAGCACCGTCAGGATTCCGAACGACACGGCCAGCAGCGTGAAGGCCACCGCGTTGGCGGCGACGTAATTGAAATCGACGTAACTCTGGTAGATGTGCAACGTCGCGGTCTGAGTCAGCATGAGGATGTTGCCCGAGACCACCAACACCGCGCCGAACTCCCCGATCGCCCGCGCGACGGTCAGGGTCGCTCCGTAGATCAACCCCCAACGCAGCGACGGCAGGGTGACTCTCAGGAAGACCTGCCATTCGTTCGCTCCCAAGGTCCTGGCGGCTTCTTCGCTCTCGGCGCCGATCGTCTGCAGGAGGGGGGTCAGTTCGCGGACGACGAACGGAAAGGTGACGAACAACGTGGCGACCACCATGGCCGGCAGGGCGAAGAGCACTTTGATTCCCGCCGCGCCGAGCAGGGTTCCAAGGATCGTCTCCGGACCGAAGAGCAGGATGAGCATGAACCCGGCGATGACGGGCGACACGGCGAAGGGTAGGTCGATGATGCCGCTGAGTAGCGTCCGGCCGATGAACCGCTGGCGAGCCAATACCAGGGCGGTGATCGTGCCGAGCACTACGTTGACCGCCAGAACGATCGCCGTGATTTCCGCCGTGAGCGCGAACCCGTGCACGGCTTCCGGCCTGGTGATCTCTTCCCAAAACGCCGCGACGCCCTCGCGGAAACTCTGAGCCGAGAGATACGCGATGGGGCCGATCAGCAGCACCGCAAAGTAGAGCCAGACGGTCGCAATGAGCACAAGCCGCATAGGCGCACCCCGTTCAGGTTACGGTTGAGGGGAAGGTTACAATTCCAACCGGCCGGATGATCATGTCGGAAGTTCCCTGACCCTCGACCTGAGCCTCAACCTACCCTGAAAGAACGCGGGCATCCGTTCACCCGGCGGCCGGGTCAACCGCTCCAACAAGACGAGGGCCAGGAAGGAAATCAGCAGAATGACGATGGAGACCGACGTCGCTCCCTGCGGGTTATAGCTTTCGATCTCGCCGTAGACATAGACCGATGCGACCTGGGTCTTCATCGGAATATTGCCCGCCACGATGACGATCGCCCCGAACTCGCCCAGGGCCCGCACGAACGTCAGAAAGACGCCGGTCAGCAGGCCCGGCAACACCGACGGCACCGTCACCTTCCGGAAGGTCGTCCAGGAACTCGCCCCCAGGGTGAACGCCGCTTCTTCCTGCTCCCGCTCCAGCTCCATGAGCACGGGCTGCAGGGCGCGGATCGTGAACGGCATGGTGACGAACAGCATGGCGAGGACGATGCCCGGCTTCTCATACAGAATGGCCAACCCTCGGTCCTGGAGCCAGGCGCCGAGAATGCCGGTCGGGCCGTAGATCGCCGCGATCATCAGGCCTGCGACCAAGGTCGGAACGGCAAACGGCAGATCGACCAAGGCGTTCAGAAACCACTTGCCGGGGAACTCATAACGGACGAGCGCGACCGCCGAGACCGTTCCGAACACCGCGTGGATCGCCGTGGTGACGACCGCCGCCTCCAGGGTCAGCGCCAGGGCCGCGAACGCCTGCGGCTGCGTCACGTCCTCGACGAACCTGCCGGGCCCTGCGACCAACGCCTCACGACCGAGAGCCGACAGCGGCAGCAGAATCAGACAGACCACGTAGCCGACGGCGGCGGAGCGAAGCGCAAGCTGGATCACCGTGCGTGACGTCATGCGCTCATCCGCCTCTGGCCAACTCTTCCACGGCCTTGGTCCAGAGTCCTTGCGGACCGAAGAGGTGCGCGCTGATCTTGTCCCAGCCTCCGAGATCGGCGACGGTAAACAGATCGACGGGACGAGGCAAGGCTGCGCTTGCGGGAATCGTCGCCGACCGATTCACGGGTCGAAAGCCGAGTTCCGCAAACGCGGCTTGGGCTTCGTCGCCGTGCAAAAACACGACGAACGCTTCCGCCATGTCGCGCACCTTATGGCGATCGACATGGCGATCGACGAGCGCGACCGGATTCTCGATCAGCAACGTCTCGGAGGGAACGATGATCTCGTACGGGCGCCCGCTCCTGACCCGGGGCAGGAGCTCGTTCTCGTATGTCACGATCACATCGCCCACGCCGCGCTCGAACGTCGTCACGGATTCGCGCCCGCTCTTGTCCATCACCTTCACGTTCCGCTGAATCCGCTTCAGCAGTCCGGACGCATAGGCTTCGGCCTCGGCTCTGTCCGACGGCCGACCCGCGCCGGTCCGCTGCGCTCCCAGCTTGAGCCCGGCTCCGTAGATCGCGATGATATCCCACATGGCGCCGCCCGATGTTTTGGGATTGGGGTACAGCACCTCGACGCCGGGCCGAGCCAGATCTTCCCAGGTCTTGATCTCTTTGGGATTCCCTTTTCTCGTCCCGAACGCGACCACCGACGTCGTGATGATGCCGCCGTGCGGTCCTTTGCGCCAGTCATGGGAGATCGCGCCGGCCTTGACGATTTGATCGAGGTCGCCTTCGAGGGACAGCGCCGCCACGTCCGCCTCGAACCCTCCGATGATCGCGCGCGCCTGCGCGCCCGAAGCCCCGTAGGAGCCGCGCACACGGACCGTTTGACCGGTCCGCTGTTTCCAATACCGCTGGAAGGCGGGGATGATCTTCCGTTCATAGGCTTCCTTCGGCACGCTGTACGCGGCCAGAATGAGTTCGCGCGTGTCTTCGGCCGAGATCGAGGCAGCCGGAAGGAGCAGTATCCCCAACAGACCGGCCAGCATGCGACCGGCCGTCCGATTCATATTCGCGCTAGGACTTCGCTTCATATCCGTCCCGCGGCCCCTGGGGCCTCTTGCCCCCGGCGAATTCGCTCAGCGTGTAGTTGTCCAAAATGTCGGCGATGGCGTTCCGCACTTCCAGCATGACGTCCTGAATCGGGCAACGTGTTTTTTCGGCATAGGGGCAGTCGCGACACTTCTGGTAGGCGGTCTTGCTGACGCAGCCGAGCGGCGCCAACGGTCCGTCTAAAATCCGAATCACCTGACCCAGCGTGATTTCCTCGGGGGATTTAATCAGCGTGTACCCGCCGTTGACGCCGCGGCGGCTCGCCAGGAGTCCCGCCCGTTTGAGAGCCAGAAGAATCTGTTCGAGAAATTCCAGGGGGATGTTTTGACGTTTGGCGATCTCCTGGCGCAGCAGGACGGAACGGTTGTGATGGGCGGCCAGTTCCAGGAGGGCTCGAAAGCCGTATTCGCTTTTCTTGGAGAACCTCATAAGCGCGGAGTGTACCGAAGTGAAGTGAGTTCATCAAGTTTCAATACAATGAACTTCTCCTGTTCGACCGGCGATGAATCTCGTCGAGCAACCGCACCGTCGAACGGCCGTCCCGCCGTCCGCTCCACCGCGTCCTTACGTATGTTCCACGCACCTTGTCCGGCTTGACTCTCCCTACATTTCTTGTTAGCTTGGCAATTCGCCTGAGCGATCGTTCACCGCCGCCGGCAGTCCCCGAAGAATGGACCGTTTGTGACCTTCCAGGACCTGATTCTCTCCCTTCACCGCTATTGGGCCGATCAGGGTTGTGTGATCCATCAGCCGTATGATCTCGAAATGGGAGCCGGCACGTTTCACCCCGCGACGTTTCTCCGCGCGTTGGGGCCGGAACCCTGGCGGTCGGCATACGCTCAACCTTGTCGCCGTCCGACCGACGGACGCTACGGAGACAATCCCAACCGGATGCAGCACTACTACCAATATCAAGTGGTGCTGAAACCCTCTCCCGACGACATCCAGGCGCTCTATCTCGAAAGCCTGACCCGCCTCGGCATCAATCCGGCCAAGCACGACATCCGGTTTGTGCAGGATGACTGGGAATCTCCGACGCTGGGCGCCTGGGGATTGGGGTGGGAGGTGCGACTTGACGGCATGGAGATCACGCAGTTCACGTATTTCCAGGAGATCGGCGGCATCGAACTGAATCCGATCACCGTCGAAATCACGTACGGGACCGAACGCATCGCGATGTATCTGCAGCAGGTCGACAGTGTCTACGATCTGGCCTGGACGGAGTCGGTCTCCTACGGCGACATTCACCACGAAACCGAAGTCCAGTTTTCCCGGTATAACTTTGAACAGGCGGACGTGGGCATGCTGATGTCCACCTTTCAAGCGTTCGAAGCGGAATGCCGGAAGCTCTTGGCGTGCAACCTGACGCTCCCGGCCTACGACTACTGCATCAAAACCTCGCACCTGTTCAACCTGCTCGATGCGCGGGGCGCGATCAGCGTAGCGGAACGGACGGGCTACATCGCGCGGGTCCGCGGGCTCGCCCGGCAATGCGCCGAACGGTATATCGCCGAACGGGAAGCCATGGGCCATCCGCTGCTGACGCGTTCGGGCGCAGACGGAAACGCCCCGGCCGCGCGACGGAGCAAGACCGGCGCGAACCTGTCCCCTGTACGCCGATGAAGAAATCTGCCAACAAGCGACCGGGAGCGGGACGCTCGTCCGGCAAACAGATCCCTCCCGCAGGGACTGCGGCCGAGCTGCTCCTTGAAATCGGGACCGAAGAATTGCCGTACCAGTTCATTCCTCCGGCGCTTCAAGCCCTCAAAGATTCGACCGAGCGCCTGCTCAAGGAACAACGCCTCGCGTGCGGAGCCATCCGCATCCTCGGAACGCCGAGGCGGCTGGTCCTGGTCGTCGACTCGCTGGCCGCTCGGCAATCCGCGGCGGTCAAGGAAACCATGGGGCCGTCCAAGGCCGTGGCCTTCGATCACGCCGGTCAGCCAACGAAGGCCGCTCTGGGCTTCGCCGCCTCGCAAGGGGTCTCGGTCCAAGATCTGGAGATCCGGCAGACTCCCAAAGGCGACTACGTCTTCGCAGTGAAGCAGGAACAGGGCCTGCCGGTCCATCACGTTCTGTCCGAGCATCTGCCACATCTGATCAGCGGGCTCTCGTTTCCGAAGTCGATGCGCTGGAACGCCACGGGAATCAGGTTCGCGCGCCCGATCCGGTGGCTCGCCGCCCTCTATGGAGGCCGTGTCCTGCCTATCGAAGTCGGCGGCATTAGGGCGGGCGATCGCAGCTTCGGCCATCGCGTGGCGACGAAAGGAAACCGCCGTCCTTCTCAAGGGTTTCGCGTCACCGGCTTTTCCCAATACTTGAAAGACGCCGAGCGCCACGGCGTGATCGTCGATCAGGATCGCCGCCGCCGGATGATTATGCAGCAATTGGCGGAACTGGCGAAGGCCGCCAAAGGGCGGTTGCATCGCGACGAGGAACTGCTGGAACAGGCTGTCTACACGGTGGAGTGTCCCAACACGATCCTGGGCGGGTTCACACCACAGTATCTCTCGCTGCCTAAAGAGATTCTGATGACCGCCATGAAGGAGCATCAAGGCTATTTTTCCCTGGTGGATCAGAAGGGCGCGCTCCTCCCGAAGTTCCTGGCCGTCACCAACGTGAAGTTGCCGAACATGGATCTGATTCGCGAGGGCAACGAGCGGGTGCTGGCGGCTCGACTGGCCGACGCCAAGTTCTTCTTCGAGGAGGACCGGAAGGTCAGGTTGGCCGACCGGGTGGACAAGCTGAAGACCGTCACCTTTCACCAGAAGATCGGCACGCTGTATCAGAAGACCGCGCGAATGATCCGGCTTGCCGCGAAGCTGGCCGAATTGCTGGGACACAGCGGGCTGGTCAAGGAGTGCCGACGCGCGGCGGAACTGAGCAAGGCCGATCTGTTGACCGGCATCGTCGGCGAGTTTCCGACCTTGCAGGGCGTCATGGGAGGGGAATATGCGAGGCACGATGGAGAAGCCGAGGAAGTGAGCCGGGCCATCCGCGAGCAGTACCTGCCCCGCTCGATGGAAGGAGAACTGCCGGAGACGCAGGTCGGCAAAATCCTGTCCCTGACGGATCGACTCGATACCATCGCCGCCTTCTTCTGGGTCGGAATCGTCCCGACCGGATCGGAGGATCCGTTCGCGCTCAGGCGGCACGCCGCCGCCATCGTGCGTCTCCTCCTCGAAGGCAATCTGCGCCTGAACCTCACGGAAGCGATCGCGCAGGCGACGGCCATCGTCGCGGCCGACGGTTTCACTCCCGGCGGCTCCGAACACGACGTCCGGCAATGCATTATCGAGTTCATCTTCGAGCGTCTGCGGCATTACGGCCGGACGGTCCACGGGCTCCGGGACGACGTGATTGACGCGGCCTTAAAACCGGCGGAGACGGGATCCTTCGATCTGCTCGATTTGCTCGCCAAGATGCGGGCCTTGCAGGCCATCACGGACCGGCCGGAGTTCGATCCCCTGATGATCGGCTTTAAGCGGGCACACCGCCTCGTCGAAAAAGAACGATGGGACCGCAAGCCGGTCGATCCGACGCTGTTTCAGCACCCCGCCGAATCGCAACTGCACGGGGTCGTCGGGGATGCGGCCCATCGCCTTCCGTCGCTCCTGAAAGACGGCCGATACGCCGAGGCGTTGGACGTTCTGGTTCGAATGAAGCCGGCCATCGACGAGTTCTTCACGGGCGTCATGGTCAACGCGGAAGACCCGGCCGTTCGCGGCAATCGACTGTCGTTGCTCCTGGAGGTGGACCGTCTCTTCGCGAGCGTCGCCGACTTCTCCCTCATCATGGTGCAGAGCCACTGATGGGAGCGCGTGTCGATGGGCAATCCGTTCATCACGTCCGGCCCCTTTCACGAAAGCCCCGAGGAGCGCCGAGCCAGACGATTGCGCCGATTCTCGCTCGGGGTCACCATCGCAATGATGGTGCTGTGCAACGCGGTCTTTCTGCTCGGCATCTGGGTGAGCGGCGTAAATCTCGACCGCCTGATCCGCATCCCGGACGTGTTCAACCCCAAACAGGACGTGTGCCTGCGCCAGACGTGGCGGAAAGTGATCGGCTCCGACGAACTGGTTCAACTCTGTTCCGAATGGATCAATCTGTCCGACCCTTCCGGTCAGACGCACCAGTTTCAGAAGGAGACGCAGGTCAAACAGGGAGCGGACGGACGGCTGTATTTCGACTACGGGACCCGCGTGGATTATCGACTGTTCATGTTCGTCCTGTTCGTCGTCGGGATCGTGGCCTGCGGTCTCCTGTTGAAACGGTATCTGGTGTCCCGTTATAAACTGCGGCTGGACTCGGCCGATCCCGAGGAATCATCCCTCACCCGGTAAGGGCTTCAGGAGAAGGAGACGGCAGCGTGGGCAAGAAGAAATATGTCTATTATTTCGGAGACGGCAAGGCGGAAGGCGCCGGCGACATGAAGGAATTGCTCGGCGGAAAGGGCGCCGGCCTGGCCGAAATGACCAACCTCGGCATCTCGGTTCCGCCCGGCTTCACGATCACCACCGAGGCCTGCGTCGAATATTACAAGCGCGGCAAGACCTATCCGCCGGGCATGTGGGACGAAGCCCTCGCGGCCCTGAAAAAAGTCGAGCGCTCCATGGGCGCGAAGTTCGGCGATCCCGCCGATCCGCTGCTCGTCTCCGTGCGTTCCGGCGCGCGCGCGTCGATGCCGGGCATGATGGACACCGTGCTCAACGTGGGTCTGACGGAACGGACGGTCGAGGGCCTGGCCGCCAGGACCCGTAACGACCGCTTCGCCCAGGACAGCTACCGCCGGTTCGTCGCCATGTTCGGCAGCATCGTCATGGGCGTCGGACGGGAACACTTCGAAGTGATCCTCAAGCATAAGAAAGCCGAACTCGGCGTCACGCAGGATACCCATCTCGACGCCAAGGCGCTGAAAGAACTGGTCGCCAGCTTCAAGGCCTTGATCAGGGAGCACACGAAGCGGGACTTTCCCGATGATCCCTTCGAACAATTGAAGATGGCGATCGACGCGGTCTTTTCCTCGTGGTACGGCGCCCGCGCGGTGACGTACCGCCGGCTGTACAACATTCCGGACACATGGGGCACCGCGGTCAACGTCGTCGCCATGGTGTTCGGCAATATGGGGGAGACGAGCGGCACCGGCGTCGCGTTCACCCGCGATCCGGCGACCGGCGAGAGAACGTTCTTCGGCGAATGCCTGATGAACGCGCAAGGGGAGGACGTCGTCGCCGGCATCCGGACGCCGTTGCCGGTCAGCGAACTCGCCAGGCTCCTGCCGAACGCTTACAAAGAGCTCGAAGCCACCTACAAGAAGCTCGAGCGCCATTACCGCGACATGCTTGACCTGGAATTCACCATCCAGGAGGGCAAGCTGTACATGCTCCAGACCCGGGTCGGAAAACGGACCGGCATCGCCGCGGTGCGGATCGCCGCGGACATGGTCAAGGAAGGCCTGATCTCCAAGAAGGAAGCCGTCCTCCGCGTCGCGCCCGATCAATTGGCCCAATACCTCTATCCGATCTTCGACCCCAAGGAAGAGTCGAAATGCACCGCGTTGGGGAAGGGTCTTCCTGCCGGCCCCGGCGCGGCCGCGGGCAAGATCGCGCTGACCCCTGACCGCGCGGTTGACATGAAGGCCGGCGGCGATCGGGTGATCCTCGTCCGACAGGAGACCAGCCCGGACGACATCCATGGCATGAACGCGGCGTTGGGATTCCTGACGGCGCGGGGAGGCATGACGAGTCACGCCGCCGTCGTCGCCCGGCAGATGGGCAAGGTTTGCGTGGCCGGCTGCGACGCGGTGGAGGTCGAGGACGGTCAGACGGTTCGGATCGGCGCCAAGGTCTTCCGGGAGGGCGACTACATCTCGATCAACGGCTCCACCGGCAACGTCTATGACGGCGACATCCCCGTCGTGGAATCCGAGATTATTCAGGTCCTGCAAGGCAAACTCGATCCGGCCAAGTCCGAGAAGTACCAATGTTTCGCCACCGTGCTGAAGTGGGCGGACGAGGTGCGGCGCCTCCGCGTGAGAGCCAACGCCGACGTGCCGGAGCAGGCGCAGATCGCCCGCGGGTTCGGCGCCGAAGGCATCGGTCTCTGCCGCACCGAGCATATGTTTTTCGCCGAGGATCGGGTGCCGATCATGCAACGGATGATCCTGGCCCGGTCGCGTGAAGAACGGGAACGCTACCTGGAGCAACTGCTGCCGTTGCAGAAGCAGGACTTCATCGGCCTGTATCGGGAGATGAAGGGGTATCCGGTCACGATCCGGCTCCTCGATCCTCCCTTGCATGAATTCCTTCCGCACCGGGAGGAACTGATGGTGGAGATCGCCCGACTGGAGCTCACGGGCGGAGATCCCGGTGTGATCGACGAGAAGCGGCGCTTGCTCGCCCGCGTCGAAGAGCTGCATGAGTTCAATCCGATGTTGGGCTTGCGCGGGTGCCGGCTGGGCATCACCATGCCGGAGATCACGCGCATGCAGGTCCGGGCGATCATGGAGGCGGCGTGCGAAGTGGCCCGCGAGGGCAAGAAAATCGTCCCCGAAATCATGATCCCGCTGGTCGGCATGGTCTCCGAAATGAAAGCACAAAAGGATCTGATCCGCGAGGTCGCGCAGGAGACGATGAAGCGGTATAACACGAAGCTCTCCTATCTGGTCGGCACGATGATCGAGCTGCCCCGCGCGGCCGTGACCGCCGACCGGATCGCGGAGGAAGCGGAGTTTTTCTCCTTCGGCACCAACGACCTGACCCAGACCACTTTCGGTTTTTCCCGCGACGACGCCGCCAAGTTCGTAGACTTTTACAAGACCGCGAACATCCTCGACGTCGATCCCTTCGCCGTGCTGGACCGGGAGGGCGTCGGGGCGCTGATGAAACTCGCGATCACCGCCGGGCGGAAAACCCGCTCCGACATCAAGCTGGGCATCTGCGGCGAGCACGGCGGCGATCCCAGCTCGGTGGAGTTTTGCCATCAGATCGGCCTCGATTACGTGAGTTGCTCCCCTTACCGAGTCCCGATCGCGCGCCTGGCCGCCGCGCACGCCGCCCTCAACGAAGTCACCGCCCCAAAGACGGCGACGACGCCGGCGAAACGGGCGGCCCGAACGGCATCGCGGTCGCACCGCCGTTCAGGAACGGCCCGCGCCAAGCGGTGAAACGGCAGGCGCTCGATCTCCGCTACATGACCCTGGCCCTTCGGTTGGCTTCGAGAGGGCGGGGACGGACCAGTCCCAATCCGATGGTCGGGGCGGTGGTGGTCTCCAAGGGACGCATCGTCGGTCAAGCGTATCACCGGAAAGCCGGCGGCCCGCACGCCGAAGTTCTCGCCCTCCGGCAAGCCGGCCGGCGCGCGCGCGAAGGCACCCTCTACGTCACGCTGGAACCCTGCAGCCACACCGACAAGCGCACTCCGCCCTGCGTTCCGCTGGTCATCGCCTCCCAGGTCCGGCGTGTTGTGGTCGCGATGACCGATCCCAATCCGCTCGTGAAGGGAAGAGGCATCCGCCGGCTCCGACAAGCCGGGATCCGGGTAGACGTCGGCTGCTGTCGCGAGCAGGCCGAAACGTTGAACGAGGTCTATCGTCATTGGATCGACACAGGCCGCCCGTTCGTCATCCTGAAGGCCGGCATGACGCTCGACGGCAAGATCGCCACCGCCTCCGGCGAGGCGAAATGGATCACGGGGGACGCGGCGCGCCGCCACGTGCACCGGCTGAGAAGTCTGGTCGATGCGATCATGGTCGGAATCGGGACGATCTTGCGCGACGATCCGGAGTTGACCGCTCGAATCAACGGGCGCTCGGATCGCTTGGCCGCTCGTCAGCCGTTACGGGTCGTCGTGGACAGCCGACTCCGCCTTCCCTTACACGCGCGCGTGACCTCGGTCCGGGGCGGTGCCACGCTTGTCGCGACGACGAGGCGGGCGTCGCGCGCGAAGCGGAAACAACTTGAGGCGCGGGGCATCGACGTCCTGACCTTCCCCGGCCGCGGCGGACGAGTTCCTTTGCCGGCGCTGCTGTCCGCTCTTGCGAAACGACAGATCACGAGCCTGTTGTTGGAAGGCGGCAGCGAGTTGAACGCCTCGGCGCTGCGGGCTGGTCTGGTCGATCGTGTGATGCTGTACGTGGCTCCCCGCCTGCTGGGAGGCCGAAACGCGATCGGCCTGATCGGCGGGCTTTCGCCGGCGCGTCTGGGAGAGGCCGTGGCCCTGGAACGACTTAGCATCCGGAAGATCGGGGATGATATGCTGGTTCAGGGCGACGTTCGAAACATGTGAGAACCTGCGATGTTTCTTCGCCGTTCATGGGTCGACCTTGCCGGATTTGCCGCCATGAGCCTCCTGTCGGCGTTCGGATCGTTCGTCCACGCCGCCGACGGTTCCTTCACGCCGCCGCCCGATCTCGCTTCCCTGGTTCAGGACTACATGACCGTCGGCGATGCCGACCAGGCCGACCGGTTGCTGGGCTCGATCCTCCGACACCCCGGCGCCACGGTGCCGACCGTCCGACAGGTGCTGCAAGCCGGGCGTCCGTATACCCGGGCTCCAGTCGGGATGCAGCCGAACGAACCCCTTGGCGTCCGGGGCGAGACCTATCGATTCGGCTTGTACGTTCCTCCCTCGTACGAACCGACGAAGGACTACGCGCTCGTCGTATGTCTCCACGGCGCCGGCTTCACGGGCGATCAATACCTGGAGCGTTGGCGCGTCCGTCTGGGCGACGACTACATCCTGGCTTGTCCGACCATCCCGCGAGGGGCCTGGTGGACGAGGACCGCGGAGGACCTCGTCCTGGCGACCATCGCTGCCGTCCAGTCCCGTTACCGCATCGACCCCGACCGGATCTTTCTCACCGGCATGTCCAACGGCGGGATCGGCGCCTGGATCATCGGCGCCCACCACGCCGCACGGTTCGCGGGTCTGGCGCCGATGGCGGGAGGTCTGGACGACGTCCTGTTCCCGTTCCTGAGCAATCTTCGTTGGACGCCGGTATACGTCATTCACGGATTGAAGGACCAGGTCATGCCCGTGGATCTCAGCCGGTCGATCACCAAGGAGCTGGCCAGACTCGGCTATACCTTCGTCTATCGGGAGCATGACCGGACGCATCCCGTAGCCGGCGGCCACTACTTCCCGCGGGAGGAGCTCCCCGATCTTGTGGCCTGGTTCGGCACGCAACGGCGCATTCCGCTGCCCACACGGGTGACCGTTGTGCGCGACGCGTCGCATTTGCTGCCGTTCGGCTGGGTGCGGATCGACGCCACTGATCGCATCGCGGCGTTCAGCGAGAACCTGCTTGATGACCGCGACGACGCGATCCGACAGCGTCTCTACGCCAGGCTGGAGGCGGAGATCGTCGGACCCAACCGCATCGAGGTCCGCAGCGAGCGGGTGCGGCAATACACCTTATTTCTGAACGAGCGGTTGGTGGATCTCTCCCGGCCGGTCACGGTGGTCACGAACGGCCGGACGTCTTACGAGGGCCCGGTCTCGCCCAACGTGGAGACCCTGCTGCGACAAGCACGCCTTCGGCAAGATCCCGGGCAACTGTTTTCAACGCAGGTGACCGTCGCCGTCGAGCGCGCGCCGTGACACCTCCCGATCAGCAGAACGGTCCGACTGTCCTGTCGGCCGGAACAGCGACGGTGTGCGACGTCCTTGTCGGCCGAAGGCAATGAGCGTCCTTCAGAATTGCCGCCGAGACCATGCGTAAGTCCCCGTCCTCCGTTCAACCGGCCGATTGCATTCGATGACGAGTTCGCGCAGCTTCATTCTGCTCTGCGGGACCGGTCTCTTGTGCTTCATGAGCTACAACCTCGTGCGGATGCCGGTTCTCGCGCTGTTCGCCGAATCGCTCGGAGCCGGTCCCGAACGCATCGGCCTCATCGTCTCCGTCTCGACCTTGACCGGCGTTTTCCTCAAGCTGCCGTCCGGCGCCCTCTCCGACATTTATGGCCGGCGGCTGCTGCTGCGGGTCGGCGTCCTGGCCTTCGGCTTGCCGCCGTTCGTCTATCCGTTTGTGTCCGACCTGAACGCACTGACCGGCTTGCGGTTCGTGCACGGGCTGGCGACGGCGCTTTTCGCGCCCAGCGCGCTGGCCACTGTGGCGGATTTGTTCCGAGAGCGGCGCGGCGCCGCGTTGGGTACCTATACCGCCTGCACGCAAGCCGGCGCGTTGCTGGGGCCGATGATCGGTGGTTGGCTGGTCTATGCGACCGGCTTCTCCGCGACCTTCGTGACCGCCGGTGTCTTCGGCTGCATCGGCCTGCTCGTCTTTTACAGCCTCAGGCTGAATCCGCCTCCGCCGAGCTCGCGCGACAAGGGCCGCCGGCCCGTGCTGGCCGAGATGTGGACAGGCTTCTCGGTCGTCGCCCGTAATACGCGGGTGCTGGTGACGAGCTTGACGGACGCGGCCAAGATGGTCGCCAACGGAGCCTTGATGGCGTTTCTCCCGATCTACGGCGTGGCGGTCGGATTGAACCCGGGGGAGGTGGGGATGCTGTTCGGCGTGCAAGGGATCACCTCGTTCTTGTCCAAACCGATCATGGGACGGGTGTCGGACCGGGTCGGCCGGCAACCGCTGATTCTCCTCGGCCTCCTCATCTGCGCGACGACGTTCGCGCTGATTCCTCACATCGTCAACTGGCCGATTCTGCTGATGTTGTCGGCCTGGTTCGGCTTCGGCGAAGCCGTCGTCTCGTCATCCTCATCGGCACTGGTGGCGGACAGCTCCGAACTGAAAACCCTGGGCGCAGGCATGGGCATGCAGGGGACGATCATGGACGTCGGTCACGCCAGCGGCCCATTGCTAGCCGGATTTCTGATCGCCAATCTGAGCTACCAGGGCGCGTTCACGATCATCGCCGGCCTGCAGCTCGCCGCAGCGGCGGTGTTCTGGGTCACGATAAGGAAATAAGAGAAGACCATGCGTGACCTGTCGCCGACCAACCGGATACCCGCCGCCGGGGGACCCGTTGCAATGAAACGTGATGCGTGACAAGACAACCCGGTCATGCGCGACGCGAGACAAGCGGGGCGGGTAATCTACCTGCTTCCATTGCGCGCCGGTCGCGCTTGTCCCGCGTTTCTCGCGTCGCCATTGGACAGGGCAGGGTGGGGAGTGACGCTGTCCGCGATACGTTGCCTACTTGTTTTCAAGGTGGTCTTCATGGCCCTTCGGGCCACTCCGCAGGATGAAAATCTTGGCTGGGTGAGAGGTGAGGGGGAAGCGACTCCGACCTCTCGCCGCGGGCCGCTAGCCTCGCGTCTATTTTCTACACAGGGACAAGAGTTGTTATAATACCGCCGCCAGTCAGGAGGATCGGACGTGAGGCCGGAGTACGGCATCGAAGACATCGTCGTCGGCGTCCTGGCCGCGCTGGGCGTGGTCGTGTTGATCGTGGTCTTCGTCTGGGTCTTCCGCGAAGTCATGTTGAAAAAATAGGACCGCCGTATGTTCACCGGTATTGTCGAGGAAATGGGCGTGGTGACCAACCTGGTCAAAGGGATCACCGGCACGCGTTTGAACATTTTGGCGTCGACCGTCCTGGCCGATCTGTCGATCGGCGCAAGCATCAGCGTGAACGGCGCCTGCCTGACCGTGACGTCGAAGGCCGAGCGGGAATTTTCCGTGGACGTGTCTCCGGAAACGCTCTCGGTCACCACGCTGGGCAGCCTGGCGGCCGGCTCGCCGGTGAACCTCGAACGGGCGATGAAGCTGAACGAACGGATCGGCGGCCACCTCGTCTCGGGACACGTGGACGGGATCGGCCTGATCAGGACCAGGCGCCAGGACGGGAATGCCGTCGTCTTGGTCATCGAGGCGCCGAAAGAGGTGCTGCGGTATTGCGTGCCGAAGGGCTCGATCACGGTGGACGGCATCAGCCTGACGATCAACGACGTCACCGACCGGTCGTTGACCGTGTCCGTCATCCCGCACACGGCCAAGGTCACCACGCTCGGCATCAAACAGGAAGGAGAACACGTGAATCTGGAATCAGACCTGATCGGGAAGTACGTCGAGCGGCTGCTTCAAGAGCGAGGCCATCTTCCTGCCAAGCCCGCCCCGGTGATCGACAAGGACTACCTGCAGAAGCGTGGACTGATCTGAAAAGCTGTCGGCCGTCGGCTTTCAGCGCAAAGAGGCAGGCCAAATAGCTGATAGCTGAAGACTGATAGCTGATAGCCGCTTTCACTCCTCGATCGTCGAAATATCGCCCGGGTCCTGTCCGAGTTCCTTGGCTTTGAGGACTCGCCGCATGATCTTGCCGGACCTGGTCTTCGGCAGCGACGCGACGATCTCGACTTCCTGCGGGACGGCGATCTTGCCCAATTCTTTCAGCACGTGATCCTTCAGCGACTGGATCAAGTCGCGGCTCTCCTGCCGGCCCTGCTTGAGGATCACGAATGCTTTGATCGACTCCCCCGCCGTTTTGTGCGGTTTGCCGATCACCGCCGCTTCGGCCACGGCAGGATGGCTGACGAGCGCGCTTTCGACTTCCGCGGTCCCGATCCGATTGCCCGCCACCTTGATCACGTCATCGGCGCGGCCCATGAACCAGAAGTAACCGTCTTCGTCTTTGCGACACACATCGCCCGCCGTGTAGCAGTTGGGAATCGTGTTCCAATAGACCTTGTAGCGGTCCGGATCCTTATAAATGGTGCGCATCATGGCCGGCCAGGGCTTCTTGATCACCGCGAAGCCGCCCGCATTGGCCGGCAGGCTCCTGCCTTCGCGATCGACCACATCGGCCTCGACGCCCAGGAACGGCCGCGTCGCAGATCCGGGCTTGAGCGGCACGCAGGGGAGGGGTGTGACGAGGATCATGCCGGTTTCCGTCTGCCACCAGGTGTCCATGATCGGTTTATCGCCGCCCGTCACCCGATGGAACCATTCCCACGCCTCCGGATTGATCGGCTCGCCGACGCTGCCGAGGATGCGCAGGGAGGAGAGGTCGTATTTCTTCGGCCATTCCTCGCCGTATTTCATCAGCAGGCGAATCGCCGTCGGCGTCGTGTAGAAGATCGAGACGCCGTACCGTTCAATCAACTCCCACCAACGGCCGGGATTGGGATAGTCGGGCTTGCCCTCGGCGGTCAGGATGGTCGCCCCGTTCAGCAGGGGCCCGTAGACGATGTAACTGTGGCCCGTGACCCATCCGGGATCGGCCACGCAGAAATACACATCTTCCTCCTTGAGATCGAACACGTATTTGGCGGTCAGATACGTCCCGACCATGTAGCCGCCGTGCACATGGACGACCCCCTTCGGCTTCCCGGTCGTGCCGGACGTGTACAGAATGTAGAGGGGCGCCTCGGCGTCCAGTCGCTCCGCCTCGCACACGGCCTTCTCGCCTTGCATCCAGTCCGCCCAATCGATTTCCTTCGGCGCCGACAGGGCGATGCCCGGTGTTTCGCGCCGGACCACGACGACCGTTTCGACCGTGGGACAGGTCGCGAGGGCCTGATCCACGACGCCCTTGAGGTTGACGCTCTTCCCGCGATCGTACCCGACGTCCGCCGTGATCACGACGCGGGCCTCCGCATCCTGAATCCGGCTGGCCAGCGCCGGCGCGCTGAATCCCGAGTACACGACGCTGTGCACGACGCCGATGCGCGCACAAGCCAGCATCGCCATGATCTGTTCGGGAATCTTCGGGAGGTAGATCGTGACCCGATCACCCCTGCGGAGCCCCAGCGCCTTGAGAGCGTTGGCGCAGCGGTTCACCTGGCGAGACAGTTCGCCGTAGGTGAAGACCCGCTCCCGGCCGTCTTCTCCCACCCAGATGACGGCCACCTTGTTCTTGCGCCAGGTTTTCACGTGCCGGTCCAGGCAGTTGTAGGAGATGTTGCAGGTCGCGCCGACGAACCATTTGGCCCAGGGATAGTTCCACTCCAACACCCGACTCCAGGGGGTGAACCATTCCAGTTCCTTCGCCGCCCGATCCCAGAACCCCTCGGGATCGGCGACGGACTTTCTATACTCCGCCTCGTAATCTTGAATGTACGCGCGGGCTTTGGTCTGCGCCGTCGGATGAAAGACGCGCCCTACTTTCAGCAAGGTATCGATTTTTTCTTCCATCGTCCGCTCTCCTTCTCAGAAGGGGTGGCAAGGCGGACAGGACGCCGCCGGAATGCGCCGTCATTATGAGCAAGCCCCCGCGTATTCTTCAAGGGTTCGAACGACCGGGCACAAACCCACCGTGTCGGCCTCCGCCCCTGCGCCATCGCGTTTCTTGACACTGCGCAGACGGCCAGAGTAGGCTGGTATATCGGCAAATTGCTATCCACAAGACTGCTCCTAAGGATGACCCGGTCTTCATCTCGACAGCCCCGCTGCGCCTCCCGGCAACTCGGCTCGCGTGTCATCGCCCTCTCGGTCTGTGTGGTCTGCCTGGTCGCGCCGGCCCTGGCGCAGAAGGGCAAGCCGGAAGGTCTGTACTATAAATCGTGGGCGGTCGTCATCGGCATCGAGAACTATCTTGTGGCTCCGAAATATCCCGGAGCCGTTGAAGATGCGAAGGCCGCGGCCGCAGCGCTGCGCGAGCTCGGGTTCGAAGAAATTCTGGAGATTTACGAGAAGGACGCGACGTCGCGCGGCCTTCGCCACATTCTGACGGACTATCTGCCCAGAAAAGTCGGTCGGATGGACCGTGTCGTCATTTTTTTCGCCGGACACGCGGGGGTCACCCAGGACCACACCGGCAAGGATCTCGGCTATCTCGTTCCCTGGGACGCGCAGCCGAACAACGCCGCAAAAGCCATCACCTTCGATCTGCTGAAGGATTTCAGCCGGCGGGTCATGTCCAAGCATACGTTGTTCCTGCTCGATACGGGCGTGCGTGGCTGGGAAATCACCGCGCCGCAGCAACTGTCGCTCGAAGGCCGTCTGGCGCCGGAAGAAGACACCGAAAAGCGCGCCGTGCAGGTCTTGACCGCCGGCGACAAAGGCGAAGTGCCGATCCGAAAAGACGGCCAAGGCGCGTTCATGACGGCGTTGCTGGCCGGGCTGAAGGGCGCCGCCGACCAAAACAAGAACGGCTGGCTCATGGCGAGCGAACTGGGCGCGTACGTCAAACAACAGATCGAGCAAATGACCAACGGCGCTCAGCACCCGCAATTCGCGCAACTGGACGGCGACGGGGACGTGATCCTGATCGAGGGGAAAAAAGCGGCCTTCGTGCTGGGGCCGGAGCCGAAGACGGAAGCCGAACGGGCGGCGGCGGCGAAGACGCAGTACGAACAGGCTTTTCTGTTGCTCCAACAGCAGAAATCCGCCGAGGAAGCGTTGGATCGGTTGAACAAGGCGATCGAATACAATCCGTCCTTCGGGGATGCCTATGTGCTGAAGAGTTACGTTCGCTTGGAAATCCTGCCCAATCTGGACGAAGCGCTTTCGACCGCTCGTCTGGCGGTTCAGTACGCGCCGAAGAATCCGGATTCCTACTATACGCTCGGATTGATCTTCCAGAAGCGCGGCCAGTACGCGGAAGCCGAGGAGGCCATGCGGCAAGCCTTGGCCGTCAATCCGGATTACGTCGACGTCTACTATTCTCTCGGCACCCTCTACGCGGACGATTTGAAAGATCGGAAGAAAGCCAGAGAAGCCTTTCGCCGCTATCTCGAACTCGGGGGGACCGATTCACGAGCCAAATTCATCGTCGAGCAGAGCGAGACGCAGCCGCCCGAAAAGTAGGAACCGCGACGAGCGAAAGGCGACGCATCCCCGCGCATCATCAACCGGAGTCAGTCTCTGGCGCCGCCCTTCAAATACCCCAATCCGATCTTGATCGCTCGCCTGGTGATTTCGGTCCATCGAGCCTGAGGATATTCGGCCAGCACGGCCGCCGCCTTCGGATCTTGCACATCAAGCTCGACGATCTTGATCACACCGTCTTGAATCTGTACTTCGGCCACGGCATTCCTCCTTGAAAAAAATAGCCGACATCGAGCATCGAATAGCTGAGAGGTGCATGCTATTTGCTGCTCGCGAGTTCCGAAACAGGCGACCTTGCTGTCAACGTTTCCCGTTCAGTTGCGTTGACAGCATGAGGGGTGCATGTTAGCATCTTTTCGAGTGTTTTTGATCGTACGTGAATCGTACGTGAATGGTTATCCCGCATCAGACCGTGCCGTTTGATGACCAATAAGACATAAACCGCGCCTTGCGGTCCACCGACCACGGCAGCAGCATGCACGAAGGAGGAATTCCCATGCGCACACCCAATGGGCTTCTTGCGAAACTCACAGGAAGCGGACTCGCCCTTGCGCTTCTGATCGGACTGACCGCCTGCGGCGGCGCTCCGACCTGGGTCAAGAAGGGATCGGGCGCCTATAACGACAAGGATTCGAAGGCCTTCTACGGGGTCGGATCGGTGGTCGGCGTGAAGAATGAGCCGCTCGCGTGGGACACGGCCGAGAATCGCGCGCGGGCCGAGATCGCGAAAAACTTCGAGACCTATACCGGCTACCTCATGCGGGACTACGCCGCATCCACCACAGCCGGCGATTTCACCAGAAACACGGAAGAGCAGAACGTGGAGCGGGCTATTAAGACCATCACGACCGTCACGCTCAGCGGCGTCCGTCCCGTCGACCGTTACAAGGACGAAAAGACCGGCACCTACTACGTACTGGCGAAGCTCAGCTTGGAGGATATGAAAAGCAACCTGGAGCAGGCGAAGGAGCTGAACGCCCAGGTGCGCGACTTCGTCCGAAAAAACGCCGACCGACTCTTCGAGCGATTGGAAAAGGAAGAAGAGAAACGGGCCAACCGGTAGTTTCCATCTCTCCCGTTTGTTCCACTGTTCCGGACTCTGACTGTAGCAGGGAGGTGTGCATGCAGGAGACGTGGATGGCGCCAGGATGGAGGATCGCGACGGCCCCGGCATTGCTCGCGCTGTCACTATGGCTGGCGGGCTGCGGCGCCGAAGCCAAGGTGACCCGCGTGGACCCCGGCGTCGTGACGGATCTCAGCGGCCGCTGGAACGACACCGATTCCCGCCAAGTCGCCGAAGAGTTGGTCAAGCAGGCGCTCAGCTATCCGTGGCTGGACAATTTCGTCAAATCGAAGAACCGCCAACCGGTCGTCATCGTCGGGACGATTCTGAACCGCAGCCACGAGCATATCAATGTACAGACTTTCGTGCAGGATCTGGCCCGAGAATTGACAAATTCGCAGAAGGTCACGTTTGTCGCCGGCAAGGGCGAACGGGAGGAGATCCGCGAGGAGCGGCGCGAGCAGGCCGTCCATGCCCGCGAGGATACGCAGAAGGCTCCGGGAAAAGAACTCGGCGCCGACTACATGATGAAAGGGAGCATCTCGACCATCCTCGACGAGACGGACGGCGTCAAGGCCGTGTTCTATCAGGTCGATCTCGAGATGATCGACCTCGAAAGCAATGTGAAGTCCTGGTTCGGGCAGAAAAAGATCAAGAAAGTCATCGAACGCAAACGGACGATTTTTTAGGCTCCACGTGCCCCGTTGAGCCCTTCTTTCTTACTCCCTTCAACCTCGGGTGCAAAGGCGCGCGCTTTCTCCCCGCGGGCATGCCTGGCGGTCGCGGGTGTCGCCCTCACGCTCCTCGCCGGTTGCGGTCCCAAGGTCAACCGATACATCCTCATCGAAGACAGCCTCCGAGCACACGACCCGCACCGAGCCGACCAGATCGTCGAACAAGCGGAAAAGGAGTACGGGTCCAAAAGCCGAGTCCTCTACGGCATGGACCGCGGGATGACGCTGCACCTGTCGGGTCAGTACGACCGAAGCAACGCGGTCCTCGAACAGGCGGAGGAAGAGATCGACCGTCTCTACACCCGCAGGATACGCACCGAAGCCAAAGCCTTCCTCATCAATGACACCGAATTGCCGTATGAAGGCGATCCCTACGAACAGGTGATGATCAACGTCGTCAAAGCCTTGAACTATGCGGTCATGGGCCGACTCGACGACGCATTGGTGGAGGCGAGGCGGATCGACAACCGGCTAAACGTGTTGGCCGACAAGACGAAGGAAAGGGACGGCTACCGGGACGATGCATTCGCCCGCTATCTCACCGGCATCCTCTATGAGGCCGCCGGTGACCTCAACAACGCGTTCATCGCCTACCGCAAAGCCTATGAGGCCTATGAGAGGATGCGGACCTGGTCCCACACACCCGTGCCGCCGACCCTCCGCGCGGATCTTCTACGGGTGACGGACGCCTTGCACTTGACCGCAGAATTCGAGGAGTACCGCCGGCTTTTTCCCGATGCCGTGTGGCAGTCCAAACACGAGCAAGAGCATCTCGCTCAAGTCGTCGTGATCAGCTATAATGGCCGCGCTCCGCGCAAGGAAGATCTGTTCGTCGATCTTCCCGTCAGCCTGGACGCGCTTCAACTGGTGTTGCTGACGAAGGGCCTGGGCGCCGGAAACCGCTACGAAAACCGCGCCGCGGAAAGCGTTCTTTATGGTCTGAGCGGCCGCGTCGTCCGTGTGGCCTTGCCGAGGCTGGTGCCGCAAAAGACACAGGTGAGCTACGAGCAGATCACCCTCAGCGGAACCGGCGGCTCGTTCACCGCGCGGACGGAACTGGCCCACAATCTGACGGCCCTGGCGGAAAAGGCGTTGTCGGAGCGGCTCCCCGCCATCGCCGTGAAAGCGGTCGCGCGGGCGGCTACGAAGTTCACCATGGCCGAAGGCGCGACTCGCGGTGCCCAGCAGGCGGCCGGGAAAGACGCGGGGCCGTGGATCGGCCTCTTGGTCGGGCTCTTGACCAAGGGGCTGGCCGTGTACTCCGAAGAAGCGGACAAACGCAGTTGGCGAACCCTGCCGGATGAAATCCATCTATCACGCCTGTGGGTGCCCCCGGGCGAATACGAAGTCCGGATCGATCCCGGAGGCCGGCGAGGAGATGGGGTGAACCCGAACGCTTCGCACTCGATGACGCTTCGGGCGGGTGAAACGAAGTTCCTGATCCGACGGGTGATCCAGTGACGCCTCTCACGCCGGGGAGAAACCGGGGCCTTGCGGTCCTCACGATGGCGCTCATCCTTTCATCGTCGGCGCTGCCAGCCTGCACATGGTCCTGGTCCAAAAACAAGCCGGGATGGCTCGATGGATCCAGCCCGGAGTTTCCTCCAAGCCAATACCTGCTTGGAATCGGTCAAGCCGAAACCCGGACGATCGCCGCGGAACAAGCCTATGCGGCGGTGGCCAGGATTTTCAAAGCCGAAATCAACGCGCAGGCGAAGGACTGGGAATCGTATCTCCTGATCGAAAACCGAGGCAAGGCGACGACGGAGCGTCGCCTGACCCTCGACAATGTCACCCGCGTCTCGACGGACAAGGTGCTCGAGAATGTGCGGATTTTGGATACCTGGTTCGACCGGCGAAGCGGCCAGCATTATGCGCTGGCAGGCATGAACCGTGCGCAGGCTGAGTCGGCGTTGTTGGAACGGATCGCCGAATTGGATCGGACGATCGACACGGAAGTGACGGAGGCCCGCCGCACCCAAGATAAGCTCGCGCGTGTCAGGAATCTGAAACGGGCCGCCAGGAACCTGGTGGTGCGGGAAGCCTACAACGCCGACCTGCGGGTGATTCGCGCCAGCGGCCAAGGCCATCCGCCCGCCTATCGGGTCGCCGAACTGACGGCGGAACTGGAACAGTTTCTGGCGGCCAACCTGGCGGTCGCGGTGGAAGTCACCGGCGATCAGGCGGAACCGATCCAACGCGCGGTGATGGAGGGACTGATCCGGGAAGGGCTCTCGGTGACGGGACGTCCGCCGGCCGGAGAAAGTTCGTCTCTCGGAGGCGAGGGGGGTCCAACACCCGAACTGATCGTCAAGGGTACCGTCCGGTTGTGGCCGATCGACGTGCGCGATCCGCAGTTTCAATTCGTCCGCTGGTGCAGCGACTTCGTGATACAGGAGCTGGCCACGCAGCGGATCGTCGGCGCCGTCTCGAAAGGCGGAAAAGAAGGGCACCTGACGACCAGGGAAGCGACGGCCAAGGCGTTGCGTGTCATGCAGCAGGAATTTGCGTCTGACCTGGCGAAGGCCATCGCCGGCTACATCTACGGCGACGCGGAACTGCCGGCTGCCGCCGGTCCTCCGGCCGGATGCCCGCGGGGCGATGAAACGTCGGCGCCCCCTGCAACGAACCCTCTATCCATGTGAAGAAGAAAGGAGGCTGAATGGCCCCAAAGTCAAAGTCCTCCGCCGCGCGCACGTCTTCTACCTCCAATTCATCCCGGAACAAGGAGTCAGGCCGGACCAGCCGGCGGATACCCAGCCGCCTCGTCAAGCGACGACTCGTCAGACGGATTCTCAAGGATACCGAAGCGGTCAGAAGCGGAAGCCTCGTCGACTTGCTGCGCAAGCAGGGCTACGACCAAGTGCCGCTGGACGAGTTACAGGATCGTCTGTCCAAGCTTCCGACGTCGCTGGCGGACTTCATCCTGAAGGGGAGGGGGTGATCCATGCCGTACTATTATTTCGACTCGACCGGGCTGGTGAAGCGGTACAGCTCGGAGCGGGGAAGCCGCATCGTCAACAAGCTCCTGGTCAAGCGCGGGAAGGTGGCGATCCTGCCGACCTGGGCTATCACCGATCTCTATTCGACGCTCTCGATCCGCGCCAAGCAGGGCGAGTTGACCCGGGACGATTGCTATTCGGTCATCTACCGGTTCGAGGTCGAATCCTCGCAGGGCCTGTTTCATTTTATCGCGCCCACCATGGAGACGTTTCTGTCCACGAAAGAACTGATCCTCGACTTTCCACACCTGCGCTCGTCGCAAGCGCTCCATTTGGCCCTGGCCTTGGAATTGAAACCGCTTCGATTGACGGTGGTCAGCTCGGACCAGCACCTGTTGGGAGCTTGCCGGCCCTTGGGGCTTCACGTGATCAATCCGGAGGAAGATTAGCAGGATTGTTGAAAAAGTCCGCCAGCTTTGTTGGGGTACCCATTGCTCTTGTAGCGCAATGGGTCTGACGCTCAGAGGCTCAACGTCTTGGACCCGTTGCACCAAGAAGAGCAACGGGTGCCCCGAGTACGCCTCGCCTCTTCGCTCGCTGCGGCCCGGGTACCCGCCTGGCGGGTGCGACGGCCTTTTTGAACATCCTGCCGGCTATTCTGATCCTGTTTGTCATCTGCCGACGTCTTGCGGTTCGATGGCGCCGACATAGTTGTTCAACAACCTGAGATTTAGGCGAGGGGCCAGCGGCCGGAGGCTAGCCCCGCGCCCCTCGCCCGGCTTACGCGCATTGAAAGTCCGTGTGCATGGAAGCGATCACGGTGTTCCAATCTTCGGCCATCTCGCGAAGCTGCTTCAGCCGTCCACCCGTTGCGGCATCGGACGCCGTCTCGCCGGAAGACCGGTCTTCATCCAACAGTTTCAGCGCGTGTTGCAGATGGCTCTGCGCCAATCGCAACGTGCTACAGACGCCCGACGAAGCCGGCGCCTGGCCGCCGGCCCGACGGAACAGCGCCAGCGCCCGGTAGGCGTCTTCTTGTGCTCGGAAGAGCGCCTCGGCGCTGCGGTACAACCGCCCCTTGACGGCGCTGATCTCCCGCTTGGCCAACTCCGAGGCCATCAGTGCGGCTTTGCCGATGCTCATCGCCGCGCCGTCGGGATCATCATTGGCGATGGCCTCCTCCGCTTTCACGCGGAGCCGCTCCATCTCGGCCTCTTCCCCGACGGTTTGAGCGCACGTCCAGCCGGGAATACCCCATGTGATCATGAAAAGAACTGCAACGCCGATCAGCGCCCTGCGCAAGGTCCGCCTCTGAGATGGGTTGTCGCGATGAGCGGTTATTGCAGATACTCCCAGGTATCGATTTGCTTCAAACTCCAATTGACCGCTTCTTTGAGTTTGATGACCTTGGGATCCGCAGTGGTATCGTTGATCTTGAAGAGCGATTTTTGAATGGCGAACAGCGGGTCGTAGGCTCGGCGATCCGGCAGTTTGCCCAGCGCCCAGGCGACCTCGGTTTTGACCGTCAGATCGTCGGTTTTCAGCGCCTCCAGCAACGGATCGATGATCGCGAAGTCGCCGTGAAGCGCGCCCACGATGCCCAGACCCTTGGCCGCGGCGGCCCGCAGCTCAGGCTTCCCCGTTTTCAAGACTTCGATCAGGACCGGGATGGTTTCCTTCCGGCCGATGTTTCCCAGGGCGATGGCGGCTGCCTTGGCAATTTCTACGTCCGGCCCCTTCAGTGCTTCGAGCAAACGCGGCACCGACTTGGTCGAAAACAGGTACCCGAGCAAGCCGATGATTTTCACTTTCCGTTCCTGCGTCGTCGTCGGATCGTCGAGGAATTTCAGCAGCCGATCCTCCTGGCCCCATTCGGCGGCGATCAACGCCGGAAAATCATACGCCTGGAGGCGTTCCCCGAGTTTGGCCATCGCATGGGCGCCCGGGTCCTCGACCTTGGCCTCCGCGGCCGCTTTTTGCGCATCCGGAAAATCCGTCCTGACTTCTTTCCGCCACCCCATCTTCTTCCCGTCTAACAGGTACAACAACTGGCACGCAGGTCCTTTCCAAACCCGCGACGGGGAATCGGGCAGGTCGGCATCGCTTCCCATGCTCGTCGTCCCTTCCCAGACCTTCCGCTGCTCGCACTTCACCCGGAACACCACGTCATGGGACTGGGCAGGATCGGTGACGACCGTATAGCCGAACTCCTTCATGCGCTGGGCCACGATGTCCGCGAGATGTCCCGGCGGAATTTCCCCCTTATCGGTGATAGACAGCACCTCGATCAACACGCGCTCGGCTTTTTCAAGTTTGGCCTTTTGTTCAGGCGTCAACGCCTCCCGTCGCGCCCACGTGTCGGCACTGAAAATGCCGAACAATAAAAGAAGAGAAAGGGAACACACCCACGTTCTCATTGGTATCCCTCCCAACGACGGCGGGGTTCTCCCGTGGAATTTGATTCGAGAATGATACCGACACTGTACCGAAGAGCCGGCCCCGTCGGCAAGCCGCAAGTTGAAGCTTCGGCAAGCCGCCAGTATAATCGCGCCCATGCTGAAGGTAAAGACGCTCGCCTTCCTGGGCGGCGGCAACATGTCGGACGCATTGATCGCCGGACTGTTGCAGGCCGGCACCGCCCGGCCGGAGCAGATCATCGCCACCGATATCCTTCCGGACAGGCGCGACCACCTCAAAAACCGATATCGCATCAAGACGACGGGCGACAATAGAGAGGCAGCCGGACTTGCGAACATCATGATTTTGTCGGTTGAACCTCAAATGCTCGACGAGGTGCTGAAGGACATTCAGCCGGTCGTACCGGCGGACAGTCTCGTCCTCTCGGTCGCAGCCGGCTATCCGATCGCCCGAGTGGCCTCGCACCTCAAAGCCGTCACGCGGATCGTCCGCGCCATGCCCAATACACCCTCCACGGTGCGGGAAGCCGTCACCGCATTGGCGTTCAACCACGGACTTTCGGAGGACGATCAGAACACCGCGCGGACCGTGTTCGAATCGGTCGGTAAGGTGGTGGTCGTCGAGGAACGGCTGATGGACGCCGTCACCGGCCTGAGCGGCAGCGGACCGGCTTACGTGTACGTCATGATCGAGGCGTTGGCCGACGGAGGCGTGAAGATGGGGCTTCCGCGGCACGTGGCGGAACTGCTGGCGGCGCAGACCGTCCTGGGAGCGGCCCGCATGATGATCGAGAGCGGCGAACCTCCCGGGCGCTTGAAAGACCGCGTTGCCTCGCCGGGCGGGACGACCATCGCCGGTCTGTATCAATTGGAAAAGGGGAGACTGCGGGCGGCGCTGATATCGGCCGTCGAGGCGGCGGCAAAACGTTCAACCGAGTTGGGCAAGGAGCACGGCACCGTGTAGGGGAGGGGAAGCGATGCGCGGCCAGGCGGATACGCGAATCCGGCGCCGGCCATTCAGTGACGCAATCTCTATCCAGGAGTCATCCCGTGCAATATTGGGTCAAAGTCATCTTCACCGACAATCAAGAGCTGCTCGTCAAAGACGCGATCCGTCACACCATCAGCGACGACATGGAGGTGCTGGAGGTCGATTCTCCGAAAGAAGTCATCATCATCCCCATGAAGCAGATCAAATACATCAGTTGCGACGCGACGGTGTTCGCGGCCAAGAAACCATGAGACACCGGCGGACCCTATCATAGATACCGCGCGACCCGGCCGACTCACCCGCCTCGGTTCCTCGCAACATTCCCGCCGTTCCGCCATTCCTCCTTCGGCGCGACGCACGACAAGAGCAGTTCGGCAGACGGGACAGGCATGCTCCGGCACAGTCCAAGGACCGGCCTGGGCCGCTTTTCACGATCTGGAAAATGAACATGTCCGTCGCCCCCGTCATCGTTGTAATATTAACATGATAACAGTTCTCATTTTCACCGATTTTCGCACCGAACACGGACTTCATGATGCATCGCAATGTCTCGCGCGCCCGTCGATTGCCGGTTTCAACCACCGGCGGCATTCTCCGTGGGTGGCTGATATCGCTGACACTTCACAGCCTGCTGGTCGGAACCGCCCTCGTAGTGGCCGCCGATTGGAATCCATTGCCCCGTCGCAAGGTCTTCCAGTGGGACGTGACAATCATCCAGACCCATCCGTCGCCGTTCGCCGCCGAGGTGCCGTCCTCGTTCGACATGGCGCCGGAATCGCCGCCGGCCACATCGGAAAGCGAACCCACTCGGCCCGTCGCTCCGCCCCTTGAATCTTCTCCGAGCGCGGACAACACAGCAGCCGATCCCGCGACGATCTCGGAGGTTTCCCATCCTTCCGTCCCGCTCGACCACGACACGGCCGAGATCGTGGTAGACCGGGCGCGGCAAACAGTGCGCGACGCCGTCCCGAAGCCGGCCGCGTCATCTCCGGCGCCTCGCCGGCACACACCGATTCCGCGCGACCCCACGAACGTCCAGCCGCAGACCTCCGTCGACGATCCGGTCCCGCTCTCAACGGCAGGACAGGCGGACCTCCCTCCGCCGGAGGTCGATCCTGAACAAGACTCGCCTCTCGTGCAGGAGCCGGCGATCCAAGACGTCGCCAAACTGGTGACGCGCCCTCCCGCGCAGGAGCGGGCAGGGGCGGTGTCCAGGCCGCTGCGGGCGGACTATGGCTGGCTCGCCGACGCTCTGCATGTCCAGGTGGAGCGCCTCAAGCGATATCCCTATCTGGCCAAGAGCAATCGTTGGCAAGGCAACGTCGTCCTGGAAGCCGTCATTCAGGCTGACGGGTCCATTTCCGACATTACGGTCGTTCAAAGTTCCGGATACACCATGCTCGATCAGGATGCCGTCGCACTGTTGCACCGGGCCTCTCCCGTGTCGCTGGCCCATCCGCTGGGACGACCGCAGGTCGTCGTTCAGATTCCGATCGGCTACCGGCTGGAGTGAAGAGTTGCAAATGGCGGGTACTCAGAGAGTCGATTGGCTGACTTCGTTCCAACAGTATCGCCGGGACCTGCTGGCCTTTTTGACACGCAAGCTGGGTTGTCACGATCTGGCCGCCGATTGTGTTCAGGAAACGTATCTTCGACTGGTGAGTCTGGGACCGAGGCTCACCATCGAGCATCCCCGCGCCTTTCTGTTTCGGATCGCCTCGAATCTGGCGATCGATCACCTGCGGCGTTCTCAACGGCAGATTGAGATCCTTTCCCCTGACCCGCTTCCCGTCGAGGTGCCCAGCCGGGAGCCGTCCGCCGAGGATGCCCTCCATGCCAAGCAGACGGTGGCGATCCTCTCGGCGGCCGTGGCGGAACTCTCTCCTAAATGCCGGCAGGCGCTCATCCTGAACCGGCTGGAGGGGAAAAGCCATGCTGAGATCGCCGCACACCTCGGCGTCTCAGAAAGCATGGTGGCCAAGTATATCGCGCAAGCCCTCAAACATTGCCGCCGCCGCCTTCGCTCGAATTGGCCGTGAGCCACGGCGCACGAAGATGGTATTGATCTTGTCCGGCCGATCGTCTTATAGAGTACGACCTCTCGGCATGTTTCCCGCGCACATCCGGATCGGCGCAGGAGCTCGGAAGCCGCCGAGGGAACAGCGCTCCATGAACCTCTCCGATCCGCAAGATCCAAGCGAACGGCTGGTGGACGAGGCCATCGACTGGCTGGTGCAGTTGCAGTCGGGTCAGGCCACGGACGATCTGCAACGCCGATGCGCGAACTGGCGGGCTCACAGCCCGGCGCATGAAGCGGCATTTCAGGAGGCCGAGGCCTTGTGGAAAGGTCTGGGACGGCTTCCCCTCAATCCGCCCCTCCATATCAACCCAGAGCCGCCTGCGCAACCCGCATCGCTTCGCCCGGAGGTGAGAACGGCGAGGATACCGGCGCGCACCTGGGCCGTCGCGGCGACGGTGCTCCTGGTGGCCGGCGGTCTCTGGTCTGCCGGCATGCTCGACATCATGCGGGCCGATTTGGCGGATTATCGGACCGCGACCGGCGAGCAACGGCGTGTCACGCTGGCCGACGGCAGCACCCTGTTCCTCAATACCGATACCGCCCTCGACGTGACCATCACCGGCAAGGCCCGCTCGGTGCGCCTGCTCCGCGGGGAAGCCGACTTCGTCGTGGCGCCGGATCCGACCCGGCCGTTCACCGTAACGAGCGCCGGGGTGGCGACCCGCGCTCTCGGGACCGAGTTCGCAGTCCGCCTACAAGATGGCGCGGTTACGGTGACCGTTCTCGAACACGCGGTTCGCGTGTCCGGCCCGGCCGGCGACGGCATGGACGCCGTCACACTCCTGGAAGGGGAACGCGTCGGCTATTCGCCCGACACGGGACTCGGTCGGATCGAACTTGCCGATCTGCGGTCGGCCGCCGCGTGGCGGCGAGGTAAGCTGATCTTCGCCTCGCAGCCCCTGGCCGCCGTGGTCGAGGAACTGAATCGCTACCGTCGAGGCCGCATCGTCGTCGCCGATTCCCGTCTGCGCGACCTTCGGGTGACGGGGGTGTTCGAGACCGCCGATCCGGACGGCGCCCTGGAAGCCGTCAAGCGTGTGCTCCGCGTTCGCACAATCAGCCTGACGCCTTATCTGGTTCTGCTCCGCCAATAGTCCTCCCTCCCGAATCAACCGCAAAAACCCCATTGCAAGTTTCCCCGCCTCGTTCGTCTTAGTAGCTGACACCGAGCCGCTTTTGCGCGAAAGCCTCGAACCGCGTAACCAGGAGGGGATCCATGGCGTCAGCTCCGAGAGCGACCGCAACGTGCCGCGCATTCATCATTGCCGCGCTGGCGATGCAACCGATCCATGCTCAAGCCCAGCCGGACCTGCGACACGACCAGCCGCACCCCATTGGCCGACATGGGCCGGTTCACGCGCGAGTCGCGCAAGCCACGCCGGAGTCGCCGCAAGTGCGAACGGTCGAATTCCATATCGAGCCTCAACCACTCGGACCGGCCCTGACACAATTCGCCGATCAAGCGAACCTGCGACTGCTGTTTACGTCGGAGATGACGGAGGGGCTCACGACCGATGGAGTGATCGGATTCCATCGTCCCGGCGACGCGTTGCGGATTGTACTCAAAGACACCGGCTTGGACTATCGGATTACCGCTCCCAACACCATCACGCTCGTCAAAGAGTTCCATCGTCGGTCCGATGACCGCAGCGCCGCTTCCTCGGACTCCCAATCCGGCGAGCACGAAACGCCGGAGGACAGGGCGGAGCGCGACGGCCAGAAACCGGTCAAGGTGCCGGAGGTCGTGGTCAAGGAGGTGCGGGAGGGGGACTATGCGGTCGAGGAGGTGTCCTCGGCCACGCGGTTGCCGGCACCCCAGCGCGACCTCCCGCTGTCGGTCGATGTCATCACCCGGCAAGTGATGGACGACCGGAAGGCCGTACGGATCGAAGACGTGATACGGAACATCAGCGGCACTTCGATCCCGCACGGCGCCGGCGGCCGGGCCGAGCGTTTCAACATCCGAGGGTTCACCACGGACGTGAACATCTTCAAGAACGGCTTCCGCGACGACAGCACGTTTTCCTCTCGGACCCAGCGGGAAGTCGCCAATCTCGAACGGATCGAGGTGCTGAAGGGTCCCGGCTCGTTTCTCTACGGCCGAACCGATCCGGGCGGAATCGTCAACCTGATCACGAAGAAGCCGTTGTCGAGTCCTTACTATGCGGCGGACATGATCGTCGGCAGCTATAACCTCTATCGGCCGACGATCGATGTTTCCGGACCTCTGATGTCCGGCAAGTCCCTGCTGCATCGCTTCAACGGCGTCTACGAACATGCCCATAGCTTCAGAGATCTCGTGGTCAGTGAGCGATTCTTTGCCGCGCCGACGATCGGCTGGCAGCTCGGCTCACGGACAAACTTCCGCTTCGAAGGGGAGTTCCTCTATGACACGAGACCCATCGACCGAGGCTTGGTCGCGGTCGGGACCGGCGTCGCGAATATTCCGGTCAGTCGCTTCCTTGGAGATCCCTTTCGCCGGAATACTTACAACCAAGGCAAAGCCACCCTGATCCTCCTCCATGAGTTCTCGGATGCATGGGCCTGGCGCTCCGCCTTCCGCGCGGCGGTGGCCAGCGAGGACTACAACAGCGTCGAGCCGAGCTTCCTCGCCACCGACAATGAGACGCTGTTTCTGGCAGGATTCAAGATCCCTCAGCTAGTCCAGAGCCATTATCTGCAGAATGAGCTGGTGGGCCGATTCCACACCGGGCCGATCGGACATCGCATGCTCGCCGGCGTAGAACTCGGACGGGAAACGCACAGGACCCGCGTGGACTTCGCCGGCGTATCCAATACGATGAACATCTTCAATCCTGTTTACTCCTTCAACGTGGGCGCGTTCAGCACGACCTTTGACGGGACGTTGACGAACAATATCCTGGGCGCCTACGTCTCGGACCTGATCGAGCTGAGGGAGAACCTGAAGCTCACCTTCGGCGGCCGTTTCGATATCTTCGACCAGCACTTTGATGACCGACTGGCCGGCACGGAGACGAAGCAGACGGATACCTTCTTTAACCCGATGGTCGGATTGGTGTACCAGCCGGTCAAGCCGGTCTCGCTCTACGCGAACTTCAGCAAATCGGCGAGGCAGTTGGACAATTTCAGCGTCTTCAGGGCCATGACCCCGGCAGGCACGCTTCCGGAGCCCGAGACGGCACGGCAATATGAAGCCGGGATCAAGACGGAGCTGATCGAAGGGAGACTCTTTGCGAACACGGCTGTCTTCCGCATCGAGAAAAAGAACGTCCAGCGATTTCTCTTTACCGGTGTGCCTCCCGCCTTTGGCGATATCGTGCAGACGGGGGAGGAGCGGAGTCAGGGCGTGGAGCTGGATGTCACCGGCCGAATTCTCCCCGGGTGGGATGTGATCGCCGCCTACGCCTACATTGATGCCGAGATCACCAGAGGTGATGCCGTCGTCCGTGAAGGCCATACGCTTCCCAACGCGCCTCTTCACAGCGGCAGCGTCTGGACCGTGTACACCGTCCAGTCAGGCCTGCTCGAAGGGTTTGGAATCGGCGGTGGCATCTATGCGGCCGGCAAACGCCAGGGGGATATCGACAATACGTTCCAGATCCCCGGCTTCGTGCGCCTGGATGCGGCGCTGTATTACCGCAAACCGGAGGTGATGCGGCGGACCAATCTGATTGCCTCGATCAATTTCCGGAACCTGCTGGACCAGCGCTTTTTCGAAGGCACGCAGGAAAGCCGGACCTCCATCATTCCCGGTGCGCCGCTCACCGTCATCGCCTCGATCAAGCTGGAGTTCAATTAGAAGCGAGACGGGCAAGACAAGCGAGGCATGCGGAAACGGCGAGACTAACGAGGCGGGCGCAGAGGGCGCACGGCCCCGGCCGCGCACCGGCTCAAAATCAGGTGTGGTACTGCGCCGCAGAAACGTCTACAGTAGAGGGACCGATCGGGACGATCGCGCGCGGCCGCAACGGCCTGATCGGATCACCGCTGTTGCAGGATGATTGAACTCATCGGCATGGGCGCCGTAGCCGGCGTCTTTCCCGTCTATCTGGGCATCGGTTTCGCGCTCCTCGCCAGCCGCATGCTGTCCCGCGCGTGGGAAGCCGGACTGATCGGTCTGGCGACCGGCGTGCTGGTCTATCTCTTTTTCGATCTCATGCATGAAGCGGTGGAGCTGACCGGCGCCCGGGACGTCGTGTCGTGGATCGTGTTGCTCGGCTGTTTGCTGGTGAGCTTCGTCGGCCTGGTCGTGTTGGAAGAGAGTCAACTGGGCAAGCACCGCCGCCTGACGCGCGTCCTCTCGTTGCCGTACCTCATCGCGCTGGGCATGGGTCTGCACAACCTCGGGGAAGGCCTGGCCATCGGAACCAGTTACACCAACGGAGAGTGGGCGTTGAGCGCGCTGTTGGTCGCCGGCTTTGCGCTCCATAACGGCACCGAGGGGTTCGGGATCGTCGGCGCGGCCGGCCGGAACTCGATCCCGGCGAAGGATGTGCTGCTGCTGGGCCTGCTCGCCGGCGCGCCGACCTGCGTGGGCGCCGTGCTCAGTGGGCTCGATCCTTCCCCGTATTTATCGGTGGCCTGGTACACGCTGGCCGCCGGTTCCTTGTTGTACGTCATTCTGGCCCTCATCGCTCTCACCTATACCGTCACGCGCCGGGTGCAGATGGCCCTCGGCGTCTTCGCGGGCATCGCCCTCATGTATGTCACCGCGATGCTCCTGACTCTGGCGGGAGGCCTTCGCACATAAGCCCGCCGCCCGCTCATCCCTCGACGACTCGGTCTTCTTCTCCCTCTGGAATTTGAACATTCCCTTCCGTGCGCCGGCGCGCGTACCGTGGCGGTTACGGAACGCGCATAGGCGGCGCGACCGATGGGATCGAGTTCAATCCAGAAGACGGGGCTAGCCGTGACCCAACGCGAGTGGGCGGAGCGTTTTCAACCCCATGCGCACGACATTCGGCAGTTCCTCCTCCGCCGGCTGAAATGTCCCGAGACGGCGTCGGATGTGCTGCAGGATACCTTCCTGCGCCTGATGCAAAGCGCGCCGGCCGTGGCCATTGAGAATCCTCGCGCCTGGCTCTTCCGAATCGCCGCGAACCTGGCCACCGATCATCTCCGCCGCCGGCAGCACCGTGGCGACCATCTCTCCGACGAGGAGATCCGGGACGACATCCCGGACGCCCGTCCCTCTGCTGAGACGCAAATCTTCACCAAGCAACAAGTGGAAATTTTGAAGCAGGCCATCGCCGAGCTGCCGCCCAAATGCCGCGAGGTCTTCATCCTGCACAAGTTCAAGCACCTGAGCTATGCCGAAGTCTCGGTGCGGTTGGGCATCGCGCGAAGCACGGTGGTCAAGCACATGATCAAGGCCCTGGCACACTGTAAGCGCCGGATCGACGAGGCGTCGACCTGAGGCGTGCGGGTGTGACTGGAGGCGAACCGACGTTGAAACGTCGTACACGATCAGGGACCTGATGAACGCACGAGCGCAACATGATCGCCGCGGTGACGCGACCACTGAAGCCATCGAGTGGGTGGTTCGTCTGCAGGACCACGAGACACCTGTTTCGGACCGCGAGCGATTTGAAGCGTGGCTGGCCGCCGCGCCGACGCATGCCGCCGCCTATGCGAATCTGGCGGCATTCTGGAACGGATTGGACGCGCTCGCACCCGAAGATGTGTGCGAGATCGAGCAGGCGATCGAGAAACGAGCGGGCGCGTCGGGAGACGCCCGACATTCCTCGCGACGGCGCCGTCGTCAGCTCCGTGTCGCCGCGCTCGCCGCCAGTCTGGCGGCGGCTACGGTCGGCGCAGGGTGGCTGGCGGAGACGCTGCATTGGTCCGCGGATTATCGCACCGCCGTCGGCGAGCATCGGACGGTGCCGCTGGCCGACGGGTCCGTCATGGAGATGAACACCGGCACCGCCGTCTCCGTGATGTTCTCCGATGAGGCTCGCCGCATTACGCTGCACGAAGGCGAGGCGATGTTTACGGTTGCTCCCGATTCGTCCCGCCCGTTCGAGGTGGCGGCGGCGGCCGGCGTCACGCGGGCGCTGGGCACGGCTTTCAATGTGCGAGCCGAGGACGACCGTGTCACCGTGACCGTCCTTCAGCATCAGGTGCTGATCTCCGCCGGGCAGAGCCCGCCGACCCGTCTCTCCAGCGGGCAGCAGACGACCTACGGCCCTGACGGCGCCATCGGCCCGGTTCGCGAGGTAGACGCCGATCGTGTCGTCGCCTGGCGCCGAGGCCGGCTCGTCTTCGACAATCAACCGCTCGCGGAAGTCCTGCATGAGTTGAGCCGCTACAGTAGGGGATATATTCTCCTTCCCGATCCGGCGTTGCAGTCGGTTTCCGTCACCGGCGTTTTCGACACGACACACCCCGACAGGGCGTTACGCACGATTGAAGAGACCTTGCCGATCCGCGCGGTCCGGCTGACCGATCGACTGGTTCTTTTGTACCAGCAGCGCCTTTCCACTAGACCTCCCGCCCTCGACAGTCGTCTTCCCCACTGAGACCGAAGCGGCGCGTTCCCGAGGCGACCGGTTTCGGCTCTTCACCGGAAGGGAGGTCACACGTATGTCGAGCGAATCAGGGAGGGGAGACGCTTCCGAGCCACGGTCTAGACAAGGACGCGGCGGCCTCGTCGCAGCGATGCTCGTCGCGTTGATCGGCTGGTTCGGACTGTCGAGCGAGATGCTGCTCGCTCAGGAATCATCTGCAAGAGGGGAGAGGGTATTCGACATTCCGGCGCAGCCCTTGTCCTCCGCGCTGCTTCAATTCTCCGACGTCGCCGGACTGGAGTTGTTCTACGACGCGGACATGACGCGCGGGGTGCAGACTCACGGCGTGTCGGGGGTCCACACGCGCGAGGAGGCGTTGCGCCTGCTGCTGGCCGGCACCGGCTTGACCTATCGCGTCACCAGCGAAGGAACCGTCACGCTGGAGCGCGCCGCACCGCCGACACCGCCGGCGCCGGCCGCGCAGATCCCAAAACCGCCGGCGACGCCCGAGGGCACGCCGCCCAACGCACAGGACGGCCAAAAGCCGGTGAAGGTTCCGGAGATCGTCGTCAAGGAGGTTCAAGACAAAGGCTATGTGACCGAGGACGCGACCTCGGCCACAAAAAGCGCGACGCCCCTGGTCGAGACACCGCAGTCGATCACGGTGATTACGCGCGATCGGATGACCGCCCAGGAGGTCAATACCATCGCCGAAGCGCTGCGGTACACCGCCGGCGTGCAGGCGGAGCCCTTCGGCTTCGAGCCTCGCTTCACCTTTCTGCGATTCCGCGGGTTCGATGCCACCACCAACGGGCTGTTCCGGGATGGATTGCAACTTCGCAACCCGGGCTTTGCCGTCAGTTACAACCTCGAGCCCTACGGCGCCGAACGGATCGAAGTGCTGCGCGGGCCGGCGTCGTTTCTCTATGGGCAGGGGAGCCCCGGTGGATTGCTCAACTACATCACCAAGCGCCCAACCCGGGAATCGTTCCACGAGCTGCAATTTCTGTCCGGCAGCTTCGGACGAAACGAAGGGCGTCTGGATTTCGGCGGCCGGCTCACGGACAGCGACGCATTTTCATACCGCCTCACCGGCTTGTTCCGGGAAAGCGGCACGCAGATCGACCAGGTCCCGTTCGATCGGGTGTACATCGCGCCGGCGGTCACGTGGCGGGCGGCGGCGAGCACCCAGATCACCTTGCTGGCGCATTTCCAGAAAGATCAGCTCCGGTCCTCTCAGGCCTTGCCGGCCGAGGGTACGCTCCGCACGAATCCCCACGGGAGGGTCTCACCGGCCCGGTTCACCGGCTTTCCCGACATTGACAAGGAGAACCGAACGGAGTCCGCGGTCGGCTACATCTTGGAACACCGCCTGGCGCCCGATTGGGATTTCGTCCAAAAGCTCCGCTACACCATGACCGAGTTGGACCTCATGAACGTCTTCAGCAACACGTTCGCCGCGGACAAGCGGACGATCGGGAGAGGAGCCTTCGGATCGCTGGGCAAGCTCAATGCCTTGACCGTGGACAACCAGGTGCACGGGAGGTTCTCAACGGGTCCGCTCCAGCACGCGGTCTTGGGAGGCGTGGACTTCTGGCGGATCACGGTGAAGTTGCGGCAGACCTTCGCCGCCGCCTCCAGCATCGACATTTTCAACCGCTTCGATTATGGGGCTCCGTTCACGCTCCCGTCCGTGTTCTTGGATCAACACGTCACCCAACTGCAGACGGGCATCTACCTCCAGGACCAAGTCAAGCTCTACGACCGTCTGCTGTTGACGGTCGGCGGCCGCCACGATTGGGCGACCAACGACACGCGGGACAACATGACACCCTCGGCGAGCCTGCGCCAGCACGACCGCAAGGCCACCGGTCGCGCCGCCTTGACCTATCTGTTCGACATCGGCCTGGCGCCGTACATCAGCTATTCGACGTTCTTTCTGCCGTCGATCGGATTGAGTCCCACGGGACAGCCGTTTACGCCGGAAACCGGCCGGCAATATGAAGCCGGACTCAAGTATCAGCCCAAAGGCTCACGGAGCTTTCTGACCGCCGCCCTGTTCGATCTCACGAGGGAGAACTACGTGCAGGTCGATCCGGGGACGTTCTTCCAGGTGCAGCGGGGCAAGGCGCGGTCACGCGGTCTGGAATTGGAAGGCCTCGCCAGCTTCGACAACGGGCTGGACCTGATCGCGACCTATACGCTGCTCGACAACGAAGTGCTGAAGAGCGCCGATCCGAGGGAAATCGGCAAGCGGCTGACCCAGACGCCGGCGCAATTCGGTTCAGTGTGGGCGAAATATACGGTGCCGGACGGAACCTGGAAAGGGTTGGGCATCGGCGGCGGCGCGAGGTACACGGGGCACACCTATTCCGATGTCGCCAACACGTTCAGGGTGCCGAGTTTCGTGGTCGGCGACGCAGTGGTCGACTACGTCTGGCGCAACTACCGCATCGCGCTGAACATCACCAATATCTTCAATCATGACGCCTTCTCCTGCTTCGATCGCGGCGGCACCAACTTCTGCGTCTTCGGCGAGCGCCGCACCGTCGTGGGCACCGTCGCATACCGGTGGTGACGGCGCACGGAGTGAAACTCGCCCTGTTATTCCCGAAGCGTGAAGTGAATCATCCGCCGGCGACTGACCCGGCGATTGAACATTCTCCATCCGCCGCAGGTCGTGTAGGCTTGTTCTTCGGCGTCGAATCCATCCGGCGTTCGGATTTGTCGGAGCATGCCTTGATCCACGGCGACCTGCTTCAACTCTTTCAAGCCTGCGCGCCGGACCTGCACCGGTTTTTTGCCAAACGCGTGCGGTGCGAGCACACCGCGGCCGATCTGACACAGGAAACCTACCTGCGCCTGACCGGGCTCGGGCGGCTGGAGTCCGTCCGGAATGTGCGGGCCTTTCTGTTTCAGATCGCCGACAACTTGGCGATCGATCATCTGCGTTCCCGAACCCGATTTCGGCGACGGTATGCCGGAGCGCCGTCGGCTGACTTGGTCGCCGCGACCCCGCCTCCGGACCGCGAACTGGCGGCGAAGCAGGAATGGAGAATCCTGCAAGACGCCATTGCCGAATTGCCGCCGAAATGCCGGACGGCCTTTTGGGGCGAACGAGCGAGGTCAACGCGGTGACCTCTGCCACGGCTTCCCGCACTTGATGGTCGGTCCAGTGAAAGCCCATAAACAGGACGCGGCGCAATTCACGTATGATGGCCGGCGAGATAAAGATTTCTACAAGGCCGGAGCGGGCGAGCGCGAGGATTTCTTCGCAGGTTCCGCCAAACACGATCGCCGACGCATAGACGTTCGTGTCGGCCACGATGCGAATCACGCCCGCGCTTTTCCTCTTTTGGGTTGAACGCGCTCGAGCAGGCGCTGGAGGTCTTCTTCCGTGTTCAGCCCCAATCGTTCGGCGGTTTGTGCGCCCCATTGACGAAGACGCCGCCACCGGCGAGAGGCCACATACTGATTCAACGCGTCGCGAATCACGTCGGTTCTCGTGCGTACTTCTTCCCGCGCAATCCGTTCCGTCTCGCGGAGGATGTCGGCCGGCAACGAAATTGTGATGGGCTTGGTCTTCCGCATCGTGCTCTTGCCTCGTCTCGCGATATGACGCGGTAATACTCTAGAGCACGCACGCGCGGGCGTCAAGACAAACGCCCTGCGCGCATGGACTCCCCAAAAAAGAAACCACGGCGAGCCCTGACCGTCTTCGGCTCGATCGAGCCGGAGTTTTCTTGAAGAAGCGAGACGGGCGGGACAAGCGCGACTCGCGGGAAACGTGGGACGGATGCGATGCGGAGCGGCGATCAGCGGTCAGCGCTGCGATGAGGAGGGGAGGCGGGCTAGGGAGTCCCCCGCAGCTTCTTGATCTCCTCCTCGCCGAAGGTGTGCTGCACCGTGCCGGCGGTCGTTTGGCCGAAATGCCGAAAGGCCGCCTCGACCAGCAGCGGCATCAGCCCCGGCAGATCCTTGGTGAGACCGGTGGCCGTCGCGTTCCCTCTCCAGAGTTCCACCAGCGACCCGGCCTCGCGGGACTTCGGCAAATCGCCGATCACGACCACCACCTGACCGGTGTACTGTCTGACCGTGCTCGGGTCGGATGAAGCGACGCTCGTGCCGTAGGTTCCGCCGCCGGTGCCTATTCCGCCCGGGGTTCCCATCGTGGACGACGATCCTCGGGACATGGTCCCGGGCGAGGATTCGCTCATACCGTAGGCGAGATACACCGCCAGCTTCGCCGTTCGGGACTCCGTTTCTTTATATCCCTGTTCGTTCATTTTCTTGGCGACGAGCCGAGCATAGGCGGCAAACGCCGGATCTTTCTCCACTTCCACGGCGGGAAACACCGCATAGGTGACGTGCGGGGGAATCGGCGTCTCGCCTTTCCCATGGACCTCCACGGTGACGGTCCGGGCGCATCCCAGCCCACACAGCATCAGCCCAACTGCGAACGCCCGAACCCAATGCGTCGTCATCGTGTCACCTCACAAGAAGTCGAAAGACATCGAATCCAACCAACTCTACAGCCCCCTGCAGGAAAAGGCCATGTTCGGTCTTCGGACAGGACCCACACCCGCTCAGGAGGAAGAACGGCCCTCACCATACTCAAACCCACGCCCCGCCGTCATCTGGAATTTGAACGTTCCCTTCTCCATGCCGAGTATCTAGGCTGTCCCGTCCCGATTCCTCAACAGACCCTATGAGCCCTCGATACATCCTCCAGCATGAAAATACCGGTAGCGGGGCGTTAAAGGCCTCCGGTATTTCCATCCGGACGACGTAGGTCGCCGCAGGCCTGCGCGTTTCGTCTTCAAAAGTAAAAAGCGGAGGGGAGGTGAGGTTTCGGCGTGCTCATTCGTCCTCTATTGATAGAGTGGTCTGTCCGGAGGTCGGCTGCCCTCCTTCTCTGTATCGGTCGCCCCGTCGGGAAACGGCGCGTTGCCGGTGCTCACGATCACCCTCATCGACGGGAAACGCGGCGAGTTCCCGCTCGCGATCGCCGGCAGCTTCAGAGGCCGGTCCGAGTTCGGCGAGGTCGAGGTGCCGGCAAACGGGATCACGCGCATCGCATTCAAATGACCGCGATGTCGTGAGCGGGATTGGACGGCACCATGAGCGCATCGAGCGAATCCGAGGAAGCCGAGGAGCGTTCAAGCGACGACATCCGCTGCGAATGCGGGCGACTCCTCGCGCGCTGGTGTGCGACCGGCATCGAGATCAAATGCAAGCGCTGCCGTCGCGTCCGCACGATTCCCTTGACGAGCATCCGCGGGAAGCCTCCTCGGCTCGATCTGGATTGAAAACCGCATTCCGCTTGCGCTAGGATCGTGACCAACTCCAAAGGCCAGAGGGCTCGACCCCAGAGCCGGTCGTCGAGGTCGAGCCATGGCCGAATCTTCTTCTCCCCTCGAACAAGACTCCGCCGCCGTCCTCGCGGACGCGGCCTCATCCCGGCGGACGGTCCATTCCCATGCGCTGCGGAAGCTGTGGCTCAACGCGCATCTCTATGTCGGGCTCATCCTGGGCGGCCTCTTCGTCCTCCTGAGTCTCACCGGCAGTATCCTGGTCTTCTATAAAGCGATCGACGAGTGGCTCAATCCCGGGCAAGTGACCGCAACGGGCCGAGGGCCGTACCGCCCCCTTGGGGAGATCCTCGCCGCCGTGCGGGCGGCCCATCCCGAGTGGACGGGCCCCGACAGCCTGCGCCTGCCCGAGCACGAGCGGGACACCTTTCTCGCCTGGTACAAACTCCCGACCGGCGCACCTGATAAGTTCCGCTGGATCGAGGTGCGGGTCGATCCCTACACCGCGGAGGTGCGCAGTTCCGGGCGCGAATGGGGCGGAACGTTCGTGTCATTCATCTATGAGCTGCACGAATCCTTGCTCTTGGACGAACTCGGCGAAACGATCGTCGGGTTCGGCGCCGTGTTCCTCCTCCTGTCGGTCGGCACCGGCCTGTACCTGTGGTGGCCGAGGCGGGGTCGGGTACGGGAGGCGTTCAAGATGACGCCGGGCGGAAGCGCCATCCGGCGGCACTACGACCTGCACAAGCTCGGCGGATTGTCCAGCGCGGTCGTGCTGTTCATCCTGGCCTTCACGGGCGTCTACCTTGCCTTTCCCGACTACGTGATCGCGCTCGTCAGGTTGTTCTCTCCCGTTCAGGACGCGTCGAAAGACCTTCGGGTCGAGCCGATCGCGGCGGCCGACCCGATTTCGGTCGAACGGGCCGTCGCCGTCGCCCGCGAAGTTTTCCCGGACGCCGAACTGAAGTGGATCGGCTTCCCGGATCGAGACCGGCATACAGGTTTGTATCAGGTGGGGTTGCGGCAGCCGGGCGAGGTGCGAATAACCGGCGGACAGAGCCACGTATGGATCAATGCGTGGACCGGCGACGTCGTGCGGGTCCGCGATTGGCGTCGTTTCACGGCTGGAGAGACCTTCATCGCCTGGCTCTTCCCACTGCACAACGGCGAGGCTCTCGGCTTGATCGGGCGCTGGATCGTGTGCGTCGCCGGATTCGCGCCGCTCCTGCTGTACGTCACCGCCCTCCGCATGTGGTGGCTGAAACGACGGGCCCGTTTGCGGCAGAAGATGCGGCCCGCTCATCGGCCGAGCCAGACTAGCGCGCTCATCCACTCATCTTGACCTTCTCCCCCTTGGAGTGGGAGGGTGAGGGGGGCGGACCCGCGCGAGCCGGTCACGATTCCCGCCGGGTGATTTCGGCACGGATTTTCGGTAAGGTGGGGGACGTGTGCGGACCGCCGGCCGGTCCGGGTACGGGTCTTCGGATTCTTCGAGGAGCTTCTTCATCCATGATGCGACTGCCTGCGCAACGCCGTGTCGGGATAACGGCCCTCGTCATCCTCCTCGTCGCGACCGGATTGTTCATCACGCGACTGGGAGAACGCGTCACCAGCCAGCCGACCGATGCGACGGTATCTCCGGAGCCGGCCGTGCCGGTGGAACTCGTCCCCGTCGCGGTGGGGCCGGTGACTGAGACGGCGACCGCCGTGGGCACGCTGGAAGCCAACGAATCGGTGCTGATCCGCCCGGAGCTGCCCGGTCTGGTGACGCAGATCTCCTTTCAGGAGGGCCAGGCCGTGGACCAAGGCGCCGTGCTGATCGAATTGGACGACGCGGAGCTCCGGGCGCAGACGGCTCAGGCCGCCGCGCAGGAACGGATCGCGCGATCGACCTACGAACGATTGCAGCGCCTGAACCGCAACCCGAGCACCATCGTCCCGCCGCAACAACTCGACGAGGCCCGCAGCGCCCTCCAGGCAGCGGAGGCCAACACCGTCGCCTTCGCCGAACGGCTGAAGAAAACCAAGCTGCGCGCGCCGTTCGCCGGCACCCTCGGGCTCCGTCGCGTCTCGCCCGGGGATTATGTCCGGCCGGGGCAGGATCTGGTCAACCTGGAGGATCTCCGCACGCTGAAAATCGACTTCAAGGTGCCGGAGACCTTTCTCCGCGCGCTCTTCGTCGGCCAACCGGTGACCGTCGAGACCGACGCCTATCCGGGAGAAACGTTTTCCGGCGAGATCTACGCGGTCGATCCGCGCGTGGAAGCCGTGAATCGGGCTCTCCACGTCCGCGCGCGCGTGCCCAATCCGGACGGCAAATTACGCCCCGGCCTGTTCGCCAGGGTCACGGTGATCCTCACCCGGCGGGACGACGCGCTGCTGATCCCCGAGGAAGCGGTCGTGTTCCAGGGGGACAAATCCTTCGTGTACCGCGTCATCGACCGCGTCGCGCGGCGGACCGAGGTGACGTTGGGCGCCCGAGCAGGCACGCTGGTGCACGTCCGGAGCGGCCTCGATCGCGGCGACGTGGTCGTGCGGGCCGGGCATCACAAGCTCAAGGACGGCCTGCGAATCGCCGGCGAGGTCGTTCACCGTTCACCGTGACTCGTGAACCGGAGACACCACGTCATCTTCCGACCGAGAGCTTCGCCGTGAACGCTGAACGGATCACGTTTCACGCTCTTCCATGAGACTGTCCGAACTCTGCATCCGCCGGCCTGTTTTCGCGACGGTGATGACCCTCCTGCTGGTCGTCTTCGGGATCCTCTCCTTTCACCGGCTCTCGCTGCGGGAATATCCGGCGATCGAGCCGCCGATCGTGTCGGTACGGACGATCTATTCCGGCGCCGACGCCGAGTTGGTGGAAACCAACGTCACCACCGTGCTGGAAGACGCCCTGAGCGGCATCGAGGGGCTCAAGACCCTGACGTCCAACAGCCGTGAAGAGATGTCGAGCGTCACTTTGGAATTCGACTTGGGCCGGGACCTCGACGCCGCCGCCAACGACGTGCGGGATCGTGTCTCCCGCGCGCGGCGCCAGCTCCCCCGGGACATCGAGGAACCGATCGTCGTCAAGGAAGACGCCGACGCGGACGAAATTCTGTGGCTGGCCTTGTCGAGCGACCGGCATTCCGAACTGGACATCACCGAGACCGCGGAGCGAGCGATCAAGAGTCGCCTGGCCGTCCTGCCGGGCGTGTCAACCGTGTATCTCGACGGGGAACGGCGCTATGCCATGCGCGTCTGGCTGGACCCCGACCGTCTGGCCGCGCGTCAACTCACCGTGGAGGACGTGGAGGAAGGTCTGCGGAACCAGAACGTCACCCTTCCGTCCGGCCGGATCGAGAGCGATCGGCTCGAATACGGGGTGTCCACCCGCGGCATGCTGCACACCCCGGAGCAGTTCAACGATCTGATCATGGCCTACCGGGACGGCTACCCCGTGCGGCTCCGGGACGTCGGTCGCGTCGAGCTCGGCGCCGAAGACGATCGGAAACTGGTCCGGGTCAACGGCAAGCCGGCGGTGGGCTTGGGGGTGGTCAAACAGTCGAAGGCCAACACCCTCGAGGTCGCCCGGGCGGTGAAGCGCGAGCTGCTCCGTGTGATCGAGACGCTGCCGGAAGGCATGGCGTTGCGGGTCGCCTTCGACAGCTCCGTCGCCATCGAACGATCCATTCGCGAAGTCCATCACGCGCTGGGCTGGGCCTTGGGGCTGGTCATCCTGGTGATCTTTCTGTTTCTCGGCAGCGCCCGCGCGACCCTGATTCCGGCCGTGGCGATTCCCGCCTCGCTCGTGGGCGGGCTCACGGTGCTCTACGCGGCTGGAAGTTCGTTGAACGTGCTCACCTTGTTGGGCCTGGTCCTCGCGGTCGGGCTGGTCGTGGATGACGCCATCATCATGCTGGAAAACATTCATCGTCGCCTGGTGCGCGGCGTCCCGTCCGTGCGCGCGGCGATCGACGGCAGCCGGGAAATCGGCTTCGCCGTCGTGGCCACCACGCTGTCATTGGTGGCGGTGTTCGTGCCGGTGGCGTTTTTGACCGGCATGGTCGGCCGCCTGTTCGCCGAACTGGCGATCGCCGTCGCCGGCTCCGTGTTGTTGTCCGGCTTCATCGCGCTGACGCTGACCCCGATGCTGTGCGCCACGATGCTGACGCCCGCCTCCCGCCGGGGCTGGCTGCATCGGGCGGCCGAGACCGCCCTCGCGGCGGTGAGCGCCGGCTATCGGCGTGCGCTGGCGGCGGCGCTCCGGACCAAGTCGGTCGTGCTGGCGGCGGCGCTGGGCTCGGCGGTCGCCGGACTCCTGCTGTTCATGAGGTTGCCCTCCGAGCTGGCCCCGCTGGAAGACACCGGCTGGTTCGTCGTCCACCTGCTCGCATCCGAAGGAGCGACGATCCGCCAGACCGACACGTATGCCCGCCGGCTCGAGGACTTGTACGCGACCGTGCCGGAGATCGCGACCACCTACACCGTGGTCGGACGGGGCGGCCGGCCGACGGTCGTCAATCGCGCGGCGAGTTGGGCGTCGCTTATCGACTGGGACGAGCGCAGCCGCGCGCAGCGCGAGATCACGGCCGCGCTGACTCCGCGGCTGGCGGAACTGGGCGGGGTCAAGGCGTATCTCATCGATCCCCCGCCGATGAACCAATCGGCCAACCGGACGCCGGTGCAGTTCGTCATCGGCGGGACCTCCTACGAGGACCTGAAGCGAACAGCCGGCCTCCTCGTGCAAAGAGCCGCCGCCCATCCCGGTCTCATCGACCTGGACACGGACCTCGTTCTCGACAAGCCCCACGTCGCGGTGGAGGTGCGCCGGGCGAAGGCCGCCGATCTCGGGGTGTCCGTGTCCGCCATCGGCCGTACGCTGGAGTCGTTGCTGGGCGGCCGGCCGGTGACCACCTTCGTCCGCGACGGTCGGGCCTACAACGTCATCGTGAAGGTCGACGATCGGCGACGCGGCAAGCCGTCCGACATCGGCGCGCTTCACGTGCGCGGCAACGACCAGGCGCTGATTCCGCTCGACAATCTGGTGGACGTCCGGGAGCACACCGCTCCCCAGGCCTTGCGCCATTACGACAAGATGCGCGCGGTCACGCTCAGCGCCGGGTTGGCGGACGGGTTCACCCTCGGGGAGGCGCTCGATTATCTGGATCGTCTGGCGAAAGAGGTGCTGCCGCCCGGCATGCGGATCAGCTACGCCGGCGAGTCGAAGGAACTGAAGGAGGCGGGGAGCGGGCTGGCCGCGACCTTCGCGCTCGCCCTGCTCGTGATCTATCTCGTGCTCGCGGCGCAATTCGACAGTTACGTGCATCCCTTCACGATTTTGCTGGCCGTTCCGCCCGCCGTGATGGGCGCGCTCCTGGCGCTGAAGCTGACCGGCGGCACACTGAATATCTACAGCCAGATCGGCCTGGTGATGCTGATCGGGCTCGTGAGCAAGAACTCGATCCTGATCGTGGAATTCGCCAATCAGTTGCGGACGCGCGGCCGCGACGTCGTTGCGGCCGTCATCGAAGCCGCGGCGTTGCGCCTGCGGCCGATTCTGATGACCACCGTCGCGACGATTCTCGGCGCCGTTCCGTTGGCCCTGGCGTTCGGCGCCGGCGCCGAAGGCCGCCGCCAGATCGGGATCGTCGTCATCGGCGGACTGGCCGTCTCGACGCTGCTGACCCTCTTCGTCGTCCCCGCCGTCTACATGCTGTTGGCCGGAAGGTCGGAGGAAGATCGAATGCCGTCGCCCGACACGCCGGATCTTCACCGACGCGAACCCCGGGTTTCCGTTCCCGTGCCGGACCTGACTCGCTGACTGCGGACTAAGAGACGGGCGCGAACTCCAAGAAATACTGCTTCGGCAGGAAGCTGTGCTCGCGCAGGAGGCGATAGCCGGCTTTGGTCATCTCGTCCAACACGGTCTCGCGAGGGACCAAATGCGTTTTGGAGAACCCCAGATCGCCGGACCGTTCGTCGTGATAGAAGTCGATGATTGCGATCCGCCCGCCGGGTTTCAGCGCGGATTTCACGTTGGTAAAGTAGGTCGTCCGGTTTTCCAGGTGGTGGTAGACGTTGCACAGGAAGATCAGGTCGACCGACTCGAACGGCAGCTTGGGATTATCCGGCTGCGCCTGGACAAACTCGGCCGTGTAAGGGATGTGCATGTGCTCGACGCTGTCTTTGACGTGCTTCAAGGCTTCCGGTTCCACATCGATTGCGTACACCTTCCCGGTCTCCGTCACAGCTTCGACGAATCGCCGGGTAAAGTAGCCCGAGCCTGACCCTAAATCGGCGACGATCATGCCCGGTTTGAGCCCCAGTGCCAGGATGACCTCGGCCGGTTTCTGGTACTGGTCGCGCTCCGGACGCTCGAGCTGGTCCAGATATTCCGTGACGTTCGGCAGCCGCCCGTGCTGCGCCGGGGCCTGTCCCTGAAGAACCACGGCGACCGTCACGAAGACCACGCCGGCCAAGACGCGTGTAAACCATCGGCTGAATCCGAGTCCGACAGCCGCCGGGCCTGTGAGACCAATTTCGGCCATTTTGCCGATCGCCGGTATTGTTCGCGCAAACCCGATTTTCAGCCGCATCGCCACAACCTCTTCTAACCGTTATCCGAGCCTTCATGGCCTTTGTTTACCGTGTTGACTACCCAGAAACGCGTGAACGTTCGTTGCCACCAGCGGAGATGCCGGAAATGCGCACGCCTAAGACGGCGGCGAGCAGCAGCGTGGGCCTGGGTCGCGAATCGCGCGGAGGCTCGGAAGGTTTCCCGAGGGCGACCGGGCGGCGGTCCGCCGCAGGCGGACGGCGAGGGCGCACGATGCGACGAATAAGGAGCATCACGCTTGTGCGCGCCGCCGAGTCGGTGAGGCGGCCGGGGTCGTCCGAAGCTGGACTTGTGCGCCAGCGCGGAGTCCAGCAAGTTCCGCAGCCGAGCCGCCCGGTTGGCCTCGGGTCCCGAGCCGGAGCGCTGAGCCGCCAGGACCACCCTGCTCCTCACGATGTGATAATCAACGCGGTAAACCATCGCCCTTCATCTTTCCGGCGTTCCGCACAGCCAACGCATCGGATCACGAACGGGTTCTCGTCGCCGCCTCCCGCTTGGCGATGATCGCTTGCAGCTCCTCGCCCGTGATCGTTTCCTTGCCGAGCAGCACCTCCGCGGCTTCGCGCAGCACGTCTTCCTTGCTTTTCAGAATCGCGCGGGCTCGTTCATACTGTTCGTCGATGATCTGGCGGATCTCGCAGTCGATTTCGCGGGCCGTTTCCTCGCTGTAATCGCCGGGCGCGGAGGCCTGCCCCGTCTGAAGGAACAGAGGCTGCCGATCCCGCTCGAAGCTCACCTGCCCCAGCTTCTCGCTCATGCCGTAGGCCTTGACCATGCTTTTGGCGATGTCGGTCGCTTTGAGCAGGTCGTCCTGCGCGCCGGTCGAAACCTCGTGATAGACGAGTTCCTCGGCGGCGCGGCCGCCCAACAACACCGCGATCTTGTTCTTGAGTTCGGTCTTGGTCATCAGGAAGCGGTCCTCGGTCGGCAGTTGCAGGGTATACCCCAGTGCGGCGATGCCGCGCGGAATGATCGAAATCTTCTGCACGGCGTCGGCGCCGGGGATGGACAGGGCGACGAGCGCATGGCCGACCTCGTGGTGCGCAACGCGCTCTTTCTCCATGCGGTTCAGGACGCGGTTCTTCTTCTCCAACCCGGCGATCACGCGCTCCACCGCCTCCTGGAGTTCCGAAAGACTGACCGTGTCCTTCCCGCGCCGGACGGCGAGCAAGGCCGCTTCATTGAGGATGTTCGCCAGGTCGGCTCCCACAAAGCCGGCCGTCATGGCCGCGATCACCTCCAGATCGGCCTCGTTCGCCAGGGGAATGTTCCGCGCATGCACCTTCAGAATGGCCAGCCGCCCGGCTTTGTCCGGACGGTCGACCAAGACCTGCCGATCGAACCGGCCGGCGCGCAGCAGGGCGGGATCGAGGATTTCCGGCCGGTTGGTCGCCGCCATGAGAATCACGCCCACCCGCGGATCGAATCCGTCCATCTCGACCAGAAGCTGGTTGAGCGTCTGTTCCCGCTCCTCGTGCGCCATCGGCCCGATGCCGCGGGCCTTGCCCAGCGCATCCAGCTCGTCGATGAAGATGATGCAGGGCGCTTTCTGCTTGGCCTGCTCGAACAGATCGCGGACGCGCGCGGCGCCCACGCCGACGAACATCTCGACGAATTCCGAACCGCTGATGGAGAAGAACGGCACGCCCGCTTCGCCCGCGACGGCTTTGGCCAACAGCGTTTTGCCGGTCCCGGGCGGGCCGACGAGCAGAATACCCTTCGGAATCTTGCCGCCCAGCCGGCGGAATTTCTCCGGCGTCTTGAGGAACTCGATGACCTCCTGCAGTTCCTGCTTGGCTTCGTCCACCCCGGCCACATCGGAGAAGGACACCTTGACGTCCTTCTCCATATAGATCTTGGCCTTGCTGCGGCCGACCGTCATGAACCCCTGGCTCTGGCTCATGCGGCGGAAAATGAACCACCACACCCCGAAAAACAGCGCGATCGGCACGACCCAGGACAGCAGATCCCGCCAGAAGGTGCTTTCGATGACGCCGGTGAACTTGACTCCGTGCTGCTGCAGATCCCTGATGAGATCGGGATCCTCGACCCGCACCGTGTCGAAGAGCTTGCCGTCCTTCATCCGGCCGTGGATCATGCTCGACGACACGGCGACTTCGGCGACCTTCCCGTCGGCGACCGCGGCTTTGAACTCGCTATAGGGGATTTCGGCGGGATTGAAGAAGGGCGTGACGAAAAATTGGAACAACATCAACGCCCAGAGCGCGATAATGAGATACCAGATAGAGAATTGTTTTTGTTTGGGATCCATCGTAGCCTCGCGGCCGAGTGATTCAGTGATTCGGTAATTGAGTGATTGTTCATCAGGGTTCTCGGTCCCCAATCACTCAATCACCAGTCACTCAATCACTTCTTGACGTTCGGTCTGAGCCGTTCCGACAGCACCGGGTACTTGGCCTGCCCCATGCCGAAGTTGCCGGACGAAGGGTCGGCCGCGATGACGCGGAGCGTGATGCCGTCCGGCGCGTCTGTCGGAAGTGGCACGAAAAACGGCGCCTCGAAACTGCTCTTGAGGCCGACGTGGAACAGTTGGAGCCGTTCGACGACCCGGTCGCCGATCAAGACCTCGCCGTAAATATGCATCTTGCGCGAATCCCAGTCGCCGTGCGGGCGCACCGGCGCTCCCGACAGGGTGCGGATCGACGCCCGCAACGTCACGTCTTCCTTGGCGATCAGCGGCTCGCCGGGAGTCGGCGATTCGATCTGCACGATGTACCCGTAGAGATGCAGCACGATCCCGTCGTTGGTGAGATCGTGCCCGGGAATCAGGAGGACGGTCTTGCTGGCGCGCTGGGCGGCGGCCGGGTAGGCGAGCGGCCCCTCCGCCGAAATTTCCACCAGGGTCGGCCGGTCCAGGTCGAGGGTCGCGCTGAAGGAGGCCGACGGCCGGGAACTGTACCGAGGCTCTTCCATGAGGCGCGGCGTCCGCATGATCTGATTCTGATCGCCGGCTTCGCCCTGTTGCACGCCGGTCACGAGAATCCGGCCCGTCGCGACGTCCGTGATGGTGACGCGCGCGCCGCCCACCTCGCGCCCCAAGACGAGGGAGCCGTGCGCGACGACCCGCACCAGCACCGTGGTCGGAACGGGACCGTTCAGCACTTCCTCGACCGGCGGTTGCTCTTCCGCCGCCGCGAGGGTCGCGATCGTCAGCATTCCGACAATGAACGATCGGCCGACCGCGCGAACCATGTCCGTGGCCTCACTTCACTTTCGTCCCCGGGTCCACCTCTTCGAGCACGGTCACCAACCCGCAGACCTCCGTATCTCCCGCCGCCAGCACCATGCCCTGGGATTCGACGCCCATGAGCTTGGCCGGTTTAAGGTTGGCGACGATCACGATGCAGCGGCCCACCAGCGCCTCCGGCTCGTATTTCTTCCCGATCCCGGCGACGATTTGACGCCGCTCGCCGCCGAGATCGACTTGGAGCTTGATCAGTTTCTCCGAGCGTGGCACGCGCTCCGCGCTCAGCACCTTGGCCGTCTTGAGCTGGATGCGCTGAAACTCCTCGATCGTAATCTGGGCCGGGGTCGAGCCGGACGGCGGGCCGGAAGCGGATGGCGTCGGCGACGCGGATTGTATCGATCGGGCGGCCGATTCGGCGGTGGACGGCTGCCGGTGTGTCACCGTCGATGCTCCTTGCATGCGGGCGAGGTCGATCTTGGGAAATAACGGCTTACCCTTGGCGATTTCAACCCCCGGAACCAGTTCTCGCACCATCAGCTTCCGTCCCCGCATCTGCGGATGCAGGCCGAGCTGAGCGGCCATGTTCTCGGCAGTCTGCGGCATGAACGGGTAGAGCAAGGGGATGAGCCGCTCCAATGCCTTCACCACTCGGTACAAGACTCCATGGAGCCGATCCCGGTCTTCCGGACGCTTGGCCAACGTCCAGGGCGCGGTCTTGTCGATGTACTGGTCGCACCGCTGGATCAGCTCCCACATGGATTCGAGCGCGCGGTTGAACCGCAGGTCCTTGATGGAGACCATCGCCGACCCGGTCAGTTCACCGATGGCCCGTTCCAACCGACCATCCAGTTCATCGTGAGGCGGGTGGCTCGGTGGAATCTTGCCTTGAGCAAACCGGTCGATCATCGTGAGCGTGCGGCTCATCAGATTGCCGAGGCCGTCGGCCAGCTCGCTGTTGATCCGGCCGATCAACGCCTCGCGGGAGAAGTCCCCGTCCTGACCGAACGGCACCTCGCGCATTAAAAAGTAGCGGAACGCATCGACGCCGAATTCATCCACCACGGCGTTGGGGTCCACCACGTTCCCGCGGCTCTTGGACATTTTTTCACCGTTCACCGTCCACCAGCCGTGGGCGAAGATCGTCTGCGGCAACGGCAACTCCAACGCCATCAATATGGTGGACCAATACACGGCATGCGTCGTGAGGATGTCTTTGCCGACGAGATGGATCGAGGCGGGCCAGAACCTCTCAAAAGATCCGGACGGAGCCAAGTATTCGAGCGCCGACAGATAATTCACCAGCGCGTCGAACCAAACATAGGTCACATAGTTCCGGTCGAACGGCAGCTCGATTCCCCAGGACAGACGAGATTTGGGGCGGGAGATCGACAGGTCTGCCAGGGGCTGCGATTCCAGAAATCCGAGCACTTCGTTGAACCGCGCCGGAGGGCGGATGAACGTGGCGTGGGCTTGGGATAGGCTCGGGTGAGCCTTCAAGTACTCGATGAGCGGCTGCTGATACCGGCTCATCCGAAAGAAATAATTGCTCTCGCTCAGCCGTTCGACCGGGCGTTTGCAGTCCGGACAAAGCCCGTCCACGACGTCTTTCTCGGTCCAGAACCGTTCGTCGAACGTACAGTACCAGCCCGTGTAGTCCGATTTGTAAATCAACCCCTTGTCGAAAAGGACCTGAAGATAGCGTTGAACGATTTCTTTATGCTTTAAGTCTGTGGTTCGGATGAAGGCGTCGTTCGAAATATTGAGCCGCTTCCAAAGTTCGCGGAACCGCGGCGCCATGCCGTCGCAATACTGTTGCGGGTCGATACCGGCCTTGGCCGCCGCCTGCTGGACCTTCTGTCCGTGCTCGTCGACGCCGGTCAGAAAGAACACGTCGGCATCCTGCTGGCTGTAATGGCGCGCCAGCACGTCGGCCGCAATGGTCGTGTAGGCATGCCCAATGTGCGGGACGTCGTTGACGTAATAGATCGGAGTGGTGATGTAAAACGACTTGGCCATTCGGTCAAAGATAACAGGGCCGGGTCCTGGAATTCCAGCGACGGCGGATTCGACCAACCTTCAGAATGTAATTTCAGAATTCATAATTCAGAATTCATAATTGCCTTCACTCCAGCCTCGCGCCTCACGCCCCGAGCCCACTCCGGTTCCCATCGCGTCCCGCAGGCGGAGGAGGATGCACTCCAACGCCAGTTGCACATTCAAATTCCGCGTCGCCTGCTGCTCCAGGGTTTCGAGGTCGCCGAGCAGATCGAGCAGCACAGCCGCATCCACCTTGCCGGCCGTCGACTGCAGAGCCGGCAGACAGTCCAGATTGAGCAGCGCGTCCGGATCCGCGCCGACCCGCACCAGCAACAGGTCCCTGAACCATCGCGTCAGCCAAGCGAGCGCCTCCTGCGCCCGATCGGTTTTGGCCAGCGCTTCAGCCGCCGTCAACAGGGCGGTGACGGATTGCAGCGATGCCGGATCCGTCAGAGGCAGCAACTCCCGCCGCGCGGTCTTGATGTCGTTGGGATCCATCTTCAGCGCCTCGCCGAGGCGTCCTTCGCTCAAGACCGCCAGGAAGCGCGCCTCCTCCTGAGACAGGCCGTGCTTCTCGATCAATGCCGTTTCCACCTGGGCGCGGACCGGGGTCGCAAACCGCAGCGCCTGGCAGCGGGAACGGATCGTGGCCGGCAACGCCGAGGGCCGGCTCGTGACCAGCAGAAAGAGGCAGTGAGGAGGCGGCTCTTCCAACGTCTTCAGCAGCGCGTTGGCCGCGCCGATGGTGAGACGGTCCGCTTGATCGATCAGGCACACCTTCCACCGGCCGATCAACGGCCGGTACACAATCTGCGATTCGATCTCGCGAATCTGTTCGATTTTGATCTGCGGCGTCGCCGGTTCCGGATCCGGTTCGATCAGGGTGAAGTCCGGATGGGTGCCGGCTTCGATCTGTCGGCAGGAACGGCAGTGTCCGCAGGCGTCCGGGTCGTCCGGTCCCGCGGCCGTGTCGCAGTTGAGCGCCTGCGCAAACCGCAGGGCCGTCAAACGCTTGCCGATTCCGCGTTCGCCATAGAACAGATAGGCATGGGCGATTCGGTCGTGCCGAACGGCGGCCTTCAGGAGCGCCTTGGGTTGCTCGTGGCCGATGATGTCGTGGAAGGGCATGGCTCAGGAATCGGCCGGCTTTCCGATTGCGCGACCGCCTCTACGCAGGAACCGCCGCACGATCGACGCAACTTCATCCGCAAGAGTCTCGGCCGACTTCGTTCCGTCGAACACGGCGATCCGGCGCGGCTCGCGGGCCGCCAGTTCGAGAAATCCTCGCCGCACGGCGGTGTGGAATCGTCGGGATTCGCGGTCCAGCCGGTTCTGCTCCAGGTTGTTGTGTCGGCGTCTGGCCAATCCCGTCGTGATGGGCAGATCGAAGAGCAGGCTCAGATCCGGTTCCAGCCCGCCGGTGGCGAACCGGTTCAATCGGCGCAACAATCCGACATCGAGCCCCCGGCCGTATCCCTGATACGCCAGCGTGGAATCGACGAACCGATCGCACAGGACAATGGCCCCCTCATCCAACGCGGGTTTGATCACCCGGGCGACATGTTGGCTGCGAGCGGCCAGAATCAGCAACGCTTCGCAGCGGGGATCCATTCGTTCGTCGGTCGACTGCAAGAGCGTCCGCCGAATGGATTCGGCGAGGGGAGTCCCACCGGGCTCCCGGGTCTCCAGCACGCGATAGCCTTCTGCGCGGAGCAGCCGCGCCAGCCGCTGAACCTGGGTCGTCTTCCCACTGCCCTCGACCCCTTCCACCGTGATCAGAACTCCTCGCGGCCCCTTCCGTGTCAGGCTCACCTGCTCCCCGTCTCGGCGCATCCGGAAATAGGTCGGCATCCTATTCCAAGTGCTTGAAAATAGCAATAAAAGGCTTGCGACGGCCTCTCCAAAGTTTGTATGATGAACGACCACGAGGAGCCCCGGTGATCACGGTCAGAGCCGCCCTGAAACGCTACTTTCTCACTGGCCTGTTGGTCATCACTCCGATCTGGGGCACGATCCTCATTCTGAAAACGTTGTTCGTGACCGTGGACGGGATCCTGGGCGACATGCTCGCCCGGATCGTCACCCCCGGGTACTATGTGCCGGGACTCGGCATCGCCACCCTCGTCCTGCTCATCTTCGCCACCGGACTCTTCGCCGCCAACTTCATCGGACGCCAGATCGTCGCGCTCTGGGAGGACTTGCTGAACCGCGTCCCGGTCGTCCGGGGCATCTACTCGACGTTGAAGTCCATGATGGACATTCTGTCGTTTACGGAGCGGGGCGAATACAACCGCGTCGTGCTGATCCAATTTCCGAAAAACGGACACTACTGCTTCGCCTTCGTCACGGGCGTCACCAAGGGCGAAGTGCAGGACATTTCCTCCGATCCGCTGGTGCACGTGTATGTGCCGACCTCGCCTAATCCGACATCCGGATATTTTTTGCTCGTGCCGGAGCGGGAAGTGATCCCGGTCGAGATCAGCGTGGAAGAGGCGATGAAACTGATCGTCTCCGGCGGACTCTACTCTCCCACTCCTTCCATGAGCGCCACGCTCGGCGCCGATTCCAAGTGGTCCAAGGTCAAACAGCCGGAAGCGGGGGTGCCCATCGCATGATCGAACGGCCTGTCCATCGGGCTTTCTCGTTTCCGGGCGCCGCAGGCCCGGCGGCGGGGGCGCCGGTCTCCGGTCTCGGCGCCATCGTCATGGCGGCCGGGGTCGGGAAGCGGATGAGATCCAAGCTGGCCAAGGTGCTCCACCCCGTGGCCGGCCGGCCGATGATTCTCTACGTCGTGGAACTGGCCGAACGGCTGGCCGGCGCCGGGGTCGCCGTCGTCGTCGGCCATCAGGCCGGACAGGTCCGCGCACTGATCGAGAGCCGCCCGACTGGCGATCGGCGCGCGTCCCGGACCGCAATTGTCGAACAGCCGGATCAATTGGGGACCGGCCACGCCGTGTTGCAGGCCAAGCCGGTCTTCCCGGCTTCCCAACGCGAACGCCCGTCCACGTTCCTGATTTTGAACGGCGACACGCCGCTGCTGACGGAAGCGACGGTCCGCGAACTGTTGCGCGTGCACGAAACCGACACAGCGACGGTGACGATCCTGACCGCCGTGCTCGACGACGCGACCGGCTACGGGCGGATCGCGCGCAGCAATCCGGTCGGAGACAACCGTCCGGGCCTGTTGGATTGCCGCGTGCTGAAAATCGTCGAGGACCGCGACGCTTCCCCGGAGGAGAAGCGATTACGCGAAGTCAACGTTGGGACCTATGTGGTGGACGGCGGCTTTTTGTTCGAGGCGCTGGACAAGTTGCAGCCGCACAACGCGCAGCGGGAATATTATCTGACCGACATCGTGCCCCTCGCGGTGGAGAGGGGACTGCGCGTGTCGACCGTCACGCTGTCCGACCCGGACGAGGGCCTCGGCGTCAACACGCGCGGGCAACTGGCGCGGGCGGAACGGGCGATGCGCGAGCGGATCCGCGAGCGATGGCTGGACGCGGGCGTGACGATGCGCGATCCGGCGACGGCGTGGATCGATGCCGGCGCCGTCATCGGGCCCGACACGGTGCTCTATCCCAACGTCGCGCTCGAAGGCTCGACGGTGATCGGCGAAGGCTGCGTGATTCGCTCGAACGTCCGCCTGACGGACTGCGTGCTCGGCAATCGCGTCGAAATCCTGGAGCACTGCGTCTTCCGCGAGGCCCGGTTGGAGGACGACACGACGCTGGGGCCCTTCGTACACCTGCGGCCCGGCACGGTGGTTCGCCGGAAGGCCAAAGTCGGCAACTTCGTCGAGATGAAGAACACCGACCTCGGCGAGGGCTCCAAAGCCAATCACCTCAGCTATCTCGGTGACACGTTCGTCGGCAAAGGCGTGAACATCGGCGCCGGCACGATCACCTGCAACTACGACGGCGTCCGCAAATACCGGACGGTGATCGAAGACGACGTGTTCGTGGGCAGCGACACCCAACTGATCGCGCCGGTGACGGTCGGCCGCGGGGCGGTCGTCGCGGCCGGCACGACCGTCACGCAGGACGTGCCGGCCGATGCGCTGGCCATCGCGCGGGTGCCGCAGGTCAACCGGGAGGGCTGGGCCGCCCGCCGCCGGGCGCTGCTCGCAGGCGGCGGAGGTCAGGACGTTCGACGTTCGACGTTCGACGTTGGAGCAGGAAACGCAACGAAGAAACCTCGAACCTCGAACCTCGAACCTCGAACCAGGAAAGCTGCCAAAAAGAAACGGGGGAGTCGGTAAACGATGTGCGGCATCGTGGGCTACGTCGGGAATCAGGACGCCGTGCCCGTTCTCCTGAGCGGATTGCAACGGCTGGAGTATCGCGGGTATGACTCGGCCGGCATCGCGGTCCTGCGGAACGGGAAGATCGAAGTCCGGCGCAGCGTGGGCAAACTGGCCAATTTGCAGAAGTCGCTTCAGGAGCGGAGCGTGAGCGGGACCGTCGGCATCGGCCACACGCGATGGGCGACGCACGGCAAGCCGTCCGAGCAGAACGCGCACCCGCACCGGTCCGACGGTTGCGTGTTGGTGCACAACGGCATCATCGAGAACTACCTCCCGCTGAAACAACAACTGCTGAAGGACGGCTACAGATTCGAGTCGGAGACGGATACGGAAGTCGTGGCGCATCTCATCGGCAAGGAGATCAAGCAGGGCAAAAGCCTGGCGGACGCCGTGCGGACCGCGACCAAGCAGATCCGCGGGAGCTATGCCCTCGCGGTCATTTCCGAGCGCGAACCGGACACGCTCGTGGCGGCCCGCTCCGGGTGCCCCTTGGTCGTCGGCCGGACCGCCGAGGCGACGTTCGTCGCATCCGACGTGATGGCTATGCTCTCGCACACCCGCGACGTGACCTATTTGGAGGAAGGCGATGTGGCGGTGGTGACCGCGAAAGACGTCCGGATCACGGACATCGAAGGCAGCCCGGTCGCTCGGGCGACCACGCGCGTCACCTGGGACGCCTCGGCCGCTGAGAAGAGCGGCTATCCGCACTTCATGCTCAAAGAAATACACGAGCAGCCGCAGACGATTCTGGACACCATGCGCGGCCGCTATTCCCGTGAAACCGGCGAGGCGGACCTGCCGGACATCGGGCTCACGCCGGAACAGTTCGCCGCGGTGGGACAAATCTGGATCGTCGCCTGCGGCACGTCCTGGCACGCCGGCCTGGTCGGCAAGTATCTGTTTGAGGAAATGGTCCGAACACCGGTTCAGGTGGACATCGGCTCGGAGTTCCGCTATCGCGATCCCCTGGTTCACAAGGACGATTTATTCATCACGATTTCGCAATCTGGCGAGACGGCCGACACGCTAGCCGCCGCGCGCGAGGCGAAGGGAAAAGGCGCGCGGGTGGTGTCGATCGTCAACGTGGTCGGCAGCACGCTGGCTCGGGAATCGGACGGCGTGCTCTATACGCACTGCGGCCCGGAGATCGGCGTGGCCTCGACCAAGGCCTTCACGGCGCAACTGACGGCGCTGTATCTGCTCGCGCTGCACCTGGGACGCGTCCGGGGAGCGCTCTCGGCCGCCGACGGCAAGGCGTGGCTCGACCGCTTGGTGACCCTGCCTGCGCTGGTCAAACAGCTGCTCGGCCGCGAAGCCGAACTCGTGGCGATCGCCAAGCGCTACCACACGAAGCGGAACTTTTTGTACCTCGGACGCGGCATCAACTATCCGATCGCCCTCGAGGGCGCCCTGAAGTTGAAAGAAATCTCGTACATTCATGCGGAGGGATACGCGGCCGGCGAGATGAAACACGGGCCCATCGCGTTGATCGACAAGGACATGCCGGTGGTGGTGCTGGCGCCGCGCGATCGACTGTATGAAAAGACCGTGAGCAATCTGATGGAAGTCAAGGCGCGCCACGCCCCGGTGATCGCGTTCGTGGCGGAGGGGGAGCGGGAGCTCGGCAAGACCGCCGACGCGGTGTTCACCATCCCGGACGTGCATCCGCTGCTGTCGCCGATTCTGTTCACGGTCCCGCTTCAGTTACTGGCGTACCACATCGCCGTGCTGAGGGGAACCGACGTGGATCAGCCGAGGAATCTGGCGAAGAGCGTGACGGTGGAATAAAGGATAGAGTGATTGGGCAATTTCGTCCCTGGTGATTTCACAAGTTCGCCTCTCACCACTTGATCATCAATCACTCAATCACTGCTGGATTTCTGATGCAGATCTCAAAAGCCGAAGTGGAAAAAGTCGCGAAGCTCGCGCGGTTGGAACTGACGGAGGCGGAGAAGGACGCCTTCGGCCGGCAACTCAGCACTATTCTCACGTACATGGAGAAGCTCAACACCTACGACACGGAAGGAGTCGAGCCGACCGCGACGGTCTTGGGGGAGGTCAATGTCTTCCGCGAAGACGTGGTTCGGCCTTCGCTTCCTGTGGACCGGGCGCTCGCCAACGCGCCGGATCGCGAGGAAGGCTACTTTCGAGTCCCGAAAATACTGGAGGATCGTTAAACGTTCATCGTTAAACGTGAGAAGAAGCGGTTTCCGCCACAATACCGTTTAACGTATAACGATTAACGAGGGTGTCACCATGTTCAGGCAAATGTTGCGGGCCAAAATTCATCGCGCGACCGTCACCGACGCCTGTCTCGAGTACGAAGGCAGCCTGACGGTGGACGAAGATCTCCTGGATGCCGCCGGCATCCTGCCTTACGAAGCGGTCGTGATCTCCAACTTGAACAACGGCGAACGGTTCATGACCTACGCCATGGCCGGCAGGCGCGGCAGCGGCGAGATCGTGCTGAACGGCCCGACGGCCCGCAAAGGGGCCGTCGGCGACCAGATCATCATTTTTTGTTACGAGTACTATGCCGAGGAGGAAATCAAACGCCACGCCCCGAAGATCATTAAGGTGGACGAGAAGAATCGCATCGTCAGCAAGTGACGCATCACGGCTCACGGATTACGCATCACGGATCGAGCATGTCCCTTCATAAGCTGACGCTCCAGGACCTGCAGCGGAAGTTTACCGCCGGAGAAGTGACCGCGCGCGAGATCGCGCGCGCTTATTCCCTGCGCATCAATCAGGTCGAACCGAAGGTCAAGGCCTACATCACGCAGACCAAGGACGCGGCCATGGCCCAGGCCGAAGCCTTGGACGAGAAACTCAAAGGGTGGAGGCGCACGCTGCCGCTCATGGGCATGCCGCTGGCGATCAAGGACAACATCTGCACGGAAGGCGTGTTGACCACCTGCGCGTCCCGCATCCTGGGCAACTTCGTGCCGCCGTACGACGCGACCGTAATCGCCAAGCTTCGGGAACAGGGGTATCTCCTGCTCGGAAAGACCAACCTCGATGAGTTCGCGATGGGCTCCTCGACCGAGAACTCGGCGTTCGGGCCGAGCCGCAATCCCTGGAACCTTCAATATGTCCCCGGCGGGTCCAGCGGCGGCTCGGCGGCCGCGGTGGCGGCGGACGAATGCGCGGCCGCCTTGGGGTCCGACACCGGGGGATCGATTCGACAACCCGCCGCCTTTTGCGGCGTCGTCGGGTTGAAGCCGACCTACGGCCGGGTGTCCCGATACGGACTGGTGGCGTTCGCCTCGTCGCTCGACCAGATCGGCCCGATCACCAAATGTGTCGCCGACGCCGCGATGCTCCTCGGGATCATCGCCGGCCATGATCCGCGCGACTCGACGTCCGCCGCCGTGCCGGTGCCGGATTATCTCAAAGTCCTAAAACGGAGGGATCTGCGGAAGGTCCGCATCGGCGTGCCGGTCGAATATTTTGCGGAGGGACTCGATCCGGAAGTGGACCGGGCGGTGAAGGACGCGATCGGCGAATTGAAGACGCTGGGCGGCGAGATTAAGGAGATCCAGCTGCCGACGACGGACGCCGCGATTGCGACCTACTACGTGATCGCGACGGCGGAGGCCGGCTCCAACCTCGCGCGTTACGACGGCGTGAAATACGGCCTGCGGTCCAAACAGACAAAGGACCTGCTCGAACTGTACATGAAGACGAGGCAGGAAGGCTTCGGACCGGAGGTGAAGCGGCGGATCATGCTCGGCACCTATGCCCTGAGCGCGGGGTACTATGACGCCTATTACGGCAAAGCGCAGGCCGTGCGGACGCTCATCCGCCGGGATTTCGACGCGGCGTTCAAAGAAGCGGACCTCATCGTCACGCCGGTCACGCCGACGCCGGCGTTCAAGCTCGGCGAAAAAATCGACGATCCGCTGCAGATGTATCTCTCGGACATCTACACGATTTCCGTCAATTTGGCCGGCGTACCGGCCATTGCGCTGCCGTGCGGATTCAGCAAGGCCGGGCTGCCGATCGGCTTGCAGATCATCGGGCGGCCGTTCGAGGAAGAAATGGTCATCCGGGCGGCCCATGCCTATGAACAGGTCACGAATTGGCGGGCGAAGCGGCCAAGTATTCGATGAAGCCGAGTGATTGAGTAACTGGTAATTGGTGATTGCCCGAAGAAGTCGCGGTCTCATCCGAACTGAGGCTTCTACCAATCACCAATCACTCGATCACGTAGTCGCGTCCATTCCAAGGGGGATAAGATGATCGTCGAGATCGCGGCTGTCGTGGTGGCGATCGCGTTTGCGGTGCTGGTGGGCTATCTGGTGCCGATGCTCATCGAGCTCCGCAAAACGGTCGCCGAATCGCAGCAATTGTTGGCCCGCATGAACAGCGAGTTGCCCTCGCTGATCGCCGAGCTCCGCGCCATGAGCCAGAATCTCAACGAGCTGGCTGAGCAGACGCGCGGCGGTGTCGAGCGCGCCGCCGTGCTGTTGCACGCGGTCGGGGACATCGGCGAATCGGTGCAGCAGGTGCATCATATCGTCAAGGGATCGAGCGGGTCGTTGCTCGTCAACCTTGCCAGCATGGTGGCGGGATTGAAGGCGGCGACGACTGTCGTGAAGCAGCGGCTTCACGGGAACCACGGAGAAGGAGGGACGACCAATGGCGGATGATCGGGGTGTGTCACCGGCGGCTGTGTTATTGGCCTTTCTCAGCGGCGCAGCGTTGGGCGCGGTGGCGGCGTTGCTCTTGGCGCCGCACTCCGGTCGTGAATCGCGCGAGCAACTGCGGGGCTATGCGAAGCGGACGGAGGAAACCCTGCGTGAGCTGGCCGAGAAAGCCGGTGAGACGTTCGAGGAAGCGGTGGAGAAAGGGCGCGACTTCGTCGAGACCAAGAAATCGGTTCTCAAGGAAGCGTTCGAAGCCGGACGGGAAGCGATGAAACGCGAGCGCAACCGCCTCTCCGGCGAGAGGCAGAGTTGAGCGTGGTCTACGAAGTGGTCATCGGCGTGGAAGTCCACGCCCAACTGCGGACTCGGTCGAAGATGTTCTGCGCCTGCGGGACCGCGTTCGGACTCGCCGCAAACACGCAAACCTGTCCGGTGTGTCTCGGCATGCCCGGGACCCTGCCGGTCATCAACCGGAACGCAGTCGAGATGGCGATCCGCACGGGGTTGGCGCTGAATTGCACGATCCGGTCCGACAACCGCTTTGCGCGGAAGAACTACTTTTATCCCGATCTGCCCAAGGGCTATCAGATTTCACAGTACGAAGCGCCCATCTGCGAGAACGGCTGGGTTGAGATCACGGTCGACGGCGCCAAGAAACGCATTCGCCTCCGTCGCGCCCATTTGGAAGAAGACGCCGGCAAGAGCCTCCACGACGCCGGAACAAACGGGAGCCGGGTGGATTTCAATCGCGCCGGCACGCCGCTTCTGGAAATCGTGAGCGAACCGGACATGCGCTCGGCCGACGAGGTGGTGGCCTATCTCAAGACGCTCCGCGACATCCTGATGTATCTGGAGGTCTGTGACGGCAACATGGAGGAGGGGAGTCTGCGGTGCGAACCGAACCTCTCGCTCCGGCCGCTCGGCCAGAAGGCGCTCGGGACCAAAGTCGAACTGAAGAACATCAATTCCTTTAAGTTCGTCAAAGATGCCATCGACTACGAGATCAGGCGCCAGACCAAGGTCTTGAGCGAAGGAGGAACGGTTCGGCAGGAGACGCGGCTCTGGGACATCGAGCGGGGCGAGACGGCGATCATGCGCAGCAAAGAAGAGGCGCACGACTACCGCTATTTCCCGGATCCCGACCTGGTGCCGTTGAAGATCGAGCCGGAGTGGATCGAAGACCTGCGCAAGACGATCCCGGAGTTGCCGGCCGCCAGGATGAAACGTTTCGTCACCGACTACGGATTGCCGGAATACGACGCCGGGGTGCTGACGGCATCCAAAGCCTTGGCCGATTATTTTGAAGCCTGCGTCAGACTCTATGACCGGCCGAAAACCGTCAGCAACTGGGTGATGGGCGAACTGCTGCGGGAGCTGAATAACGCCGGGACCGACGTGACCGCGTCGCCGGTCGGCCCGGAGCGCCTGGTGAGCCTTTTGAAACTGGTGGACGACGGCACCATCAGCCTGAAAGTCGCGCGGGACATTTTCCCGGAACTCTATGCGAGCGGGAAAGAGCCCGAGCAGATCGTCAAGGAGAAAGGCCTGACCCAGGTCTCCGACGAAGGATCGCTGCGTGCGATGATCGACGAGATCATCGAGAAGAATCCGGCGCAGGTGGCCCAATATCGGAGCGGAAAGGAACAGATCCTGGGCTTCTTCGTCGGCCAGGTCATGAAGGCGTCGGGAGGGAAGGCGAATCCGGGCAAAGTGAACGAGTTGCTGAAGAAGAAGCTGGCGGGATGAGGGCGGGTCCTGTCGACGAACAGCCGCGCTCATTTGTAGAGGAGATAGGGAAAGGGATCGTCCTGTTGGGTAAAGGAGAGTATCGAAAGAAGATTTCAAGTTACATGAAGGGTATTCGCGAACATGAACAGAAAATTCGGAAAGAACTCGCAAGTCCGAATCCAACGAAGAGCGTATCAGGCACTGGGAGGTAGAGATTGAAGCTTTCCGCATAGGGATCAAAAGGGCGGAGAAGCGGTTGGGGAGGGCCAAACGTTGAAGATCCTGGTCCCGGTGAAAGCAAAGAAAAAAAGAGAATTGTTGGACACGCTCTTGGATGAGCTTGGAGAAGAGTGCCAACGCACCCTCGCTCTTCTCCAAAGACTCCGTGGAATGCGGAACGGAAAGATCGGGCGCGGCGACATTCTCGCTGAGTTGAGCGCCGCCATCTTGCATTTGCACGTCCATACAAAAGAACTGAACAAGCTAATCGATGCGGAGTTCGACCTGAAGGAAGATGACTGAAGGGGGGAGCAGAGTCTTCCTTAGCCTATGCAGTCGTTGAGACGGATCGAGTCCCTATCGATCGCTGGCTTATCTCGTAGCTGAAAGCTGATCCCTGAGAGCTTTTTGATATCGGAGTCGAGCATGAGCGCGATTCGAGAGATTAGGGCGCGGCAGATTTTGGATTCTCGGGGCAATCCCACCGTTGAAGTCGATGTGACCCTGGAGAGCGGCGCGCAGGGGCGGGCGGCGGTGCCGTCCGGAGCGTCGACCGGGGAAAAGGAAGCGATCGAGCTGCGGGACGGCGACAAGAAGCGCTGGATGGGCAAGGGCGTCTCCAAGGCCGTGGCGAATATCCACAAGGCCATCGCGCCGGAACTTCTGGGCCGGGACGCCTTCGACCAGGCCGCCATCGATCGCGCGCTGGCGGCGCTGGACGGGACCAAGAACAAAGCGCGCCTGGGGGCCAATGCGATTCTCGGCGTCTCGTTAGCCGTCGCCAAGGCGGCCGCCAACGAAACCGGGCAGCCTCTTTATCGGTATCTCGGCGGAGCCAACGCGCGGGTGCTGCCGGTCCCGATGATGAACATCATCAACGGCGGGGCCCACGCGGACAACCGCCTCGATCTCCAGGAATTCATGATCATGCCGGTCGGCGCGGCGCGGTTCAGCGAGGCGCTCCGCATGGCGACCGAGGTCTTCCACACGCTGAAAGCACTCCTGAAGAAGCGCGGCCTCAACACCGCGGTCGGGGACGAAGGGGGGTTCGCGCCAGACCTGGAATCCAACGAGGAGGCGCTGAGCCTGATCGTCCAGGCCATCGAAGAAGCCGGCTACCGGCCGGGACGGGACATCGCGTTGGCCCTTGACGCCGCCGCCAGCGAGTTTTATGAGAAAGGCCGCTATCGGCTGGAAGCGGAAAAGCACCCGGACCGCTCAGCCGAGGACATGATCCGCTATTACGCCCGGCTGGTGGACAACTACCCCATCCTGTCCATAGAGGATGGCCTGAGCGAACTGGATTGGAAAGGATGGCGGATGTTGACCGAGCAATTGGGCAGACGGGTCCAGTTGGTCGGCGACGACATCTTTGTCACCAACGTGGACATCTTTTCCAAGGGCATCCGGGAAGGGATCGGCAATTCGATTCTGATCAAGCTGAATCAAATCGGCACCTTGACGGAGACCCTGGAGGCGATCGAACTGGCGAAGCGGTCCGGCTATACGGCGGTCGTATCCCACCGGTCCGGGGAGACCGAAGACACGACAATCGCCGATGTGGCCGTCGCCATGAACACCGGCTTGATCAAGACCGGCTCCCTGTCCAGGACCGACCGGGTGGCCAAGTACAACCAACTGCTGCGCATCGAAGAGGAGCTGGGAACGACGGCGGCGTATCGCGGCCGGGCGGCGGTCGCGGTGCACCCGTGAGCGTTCGCGGGAACCCATGTTGATCAAGCCGAACCGAGGGCCGAATGCGTTGACCCGTCAGCGGCGCGTGGCCGGGATCATGAAATTCCTGGGTTTGATGTTCGGGCTCGGGCTGACCGGTTCGCTCCTGTTCGGCGACATGGGGCTGACCCAATACTGGACGATGTGGCAGCACGCCCGGCAATTGGAGCGGGACATCCAGGCTCTGCAGCAGGGCAATGCCGTACTGCGACTGGAGATCGAGCGCGCGCAGCACGATCCGGCCAGGATCGAAGAATTGGCGAGAGAGCAACTGGGATTCGTGCGGAAGGGCGAGACGGTCTATCAACTGGCTGACGAGCCTCAGGTTGGTAGTAAATAGCGAATAGCGCATAGCTCGGACTCTTCGGCTTATCGCCCCTCGCTGCCGGTTATTCGCTGACACTTATGAAATCCGGAACAGTCTCCATCATCGGGCGGTCGAACGTCGGAAAATCGACGCTGCTCAACCGACTGCTCAACGAGAAGATCGCGATCGTGTCGGACAAGCCGCAGACCACCAGAACGCGGATCTTGGGCGTCGCGCACGTGCCCGGCGCGGAGATCGCCTTTTGGGACACACCGGGCCTGCACAAGCCCCAACATGTGCTCAACCGGCGGATGGTACGGACGGCCCTGGAGACTCTGGAGGAGGGCGATCTGCTGTATGTCATGGTCGAAGCGACGTCGCCGCCCGGCCCGGGCGACCGTTTCGCCATCGACCGGGTGCGGGAAGCGCTCGGCAAACAGGCGCGGCCGGTCTTTCTGGTGATCAACAAAATCGACTTGGTGAACAAAACCCGGCTGCTGCCCTTGATCGAGACCTATAGCCCGCTGCTGGAGTGGACCGAAGTGGTGCCGGTGTCGGCCGTGACCGGCGACAACATCGACCGCTTGCTCGACTTGACCGTGAAGCTGCTTCCGGAGGGCGAACCTGCGTACGGAGCGGACATGCTCACGGATCAGCCGATGCGGACGCTGGCGGCCGAACTCATCCGCGAGAAGATTCTCCAAGAGACATATCAGGAAGTTCCGCATGCCGTCGCCGTCGAGATCGACCGCTTCACGGAGGAAGGCAAACTGGCCCGCATCGCGGCGTCGATCCTGGTCGAGAAAGAATCGCAGAAGGCCATCCTCATCGGGAGGCGCGGGGAACGGCTCAAGGCCGCCGGGACCGCCGCCCGGCGCGACATGGAGCGGCTGTTCGGCATGAAGGTGTTTTTGGAGTTGTGGGTCAAGGTGCGGGCGGCCTGGCGCGAAGATGAGCAGGTTCTGATGGAGTTGGGGTACTGATCAAGGCACGCCAGGGGCGAGAGGCCGGAGGCTAGAGGCACGATCATCCGCCCATCGCCTCGTGCCACTTGCCCCCAGCCTGAGACGAATCCATGCAGCCGACGGAACGCACACGTCAATCGGACAAGGACATTTTGAAGGAAGCCTCCCGGGAACTGGCAGAGAAGGGGCAGGCGAAGTCCGATATCGTGCTGCTCTCCTTCCAACGCCTGCTCCGGCGCGGGGCGATCACCAACCTCGCCAAGATGCTGAGCCGCATGCACCCGGCCGACATCGCCAGGGTCGTCAACCACCTCTCCTCCCCGAAAGAAAAGCGCACGGTGTTCGAACTCGTCCGCGGCGAGGCGCAGCGCGGCCAAGTGTTGAGCGAGCTGGACAGCGACAGCATCAACCAGGTGTTGGCGGACCTGCCTGCCTCCGATGTGGCGTGGCTCCTGAAGGACCTCGGGCCCGACGACGTCGCCTACATCCTGGGCGTCCTCCCCGAAGAGCGGGCCCAAGAGATCCTCGCGCTGATGAAGACGGAGGACTCCACGGAGATCGCCGACCTGCTGAAGTATCCGAAGGACTCGGCCGGCGCGATCATGACCACGGAGTTTTTCTCCCTGCCGGAGGACACGACCGCGCAGGAAGCGATCCGCCGCCTGCAGCACGCGACCGATGCGGAGATGGTGTTCTACATTTACGTCACCGACAAAGAGAATCGCCTGGTGGGCGTCCTGTCGCTGCGCCAACTCCTCACCGTGCCGCCGAATACGCCGCTCAAGAACATCATGACGCGCGACGTGATCAGCGTCACGGTGGATACGGACCAGGAAGAGGTGGCCCGCCAGGTCGCCAGTTACAATTTGCTGGCCATCCCGGTCGTCGAAAAGGACAACACGCTCGTCGGCATCATTACGGTCGACGACGTGGTGGACGTGATCCGCGAAGAGGCGACGGAGGACATGCTGAAAATGGCCGGCGCTCTCGAGGAGGAGACGCAATCCAAATCCTCCAGCCTCGCCGCCGCCCGGCTGCGGCTGCCGTGGTTGTTCACCAACCTGATCGGCAGTCTGGTTTCCGGCGCGATCCTCTGGCTCTTCCGCTTCACGATCCAGGAAGTCGTGGCCATCGTGAGCTTTATTCCCGTCATCGCCGCCATGGGCGGCAACGTCGGTTTGCAGTCCTCGACCCTGATCATCCGCGGCCTCGCGACCGGCTCGATCGAGTTGACCGATGTGTGGAAGGTGTTTTTCCGGGAGATCCGGATCACGCTGCTGATGGGGCTGGCCTGTTGCGTCATCCTGACCCTGGTCGGCTGGCTGTGGCACGGCCATGCGGTCCTGGGCATGGTGATCGGGGCCTCCATGTTGATCGCCTTCATCGTCTCGACAAGCATGGCCACGTTCATGCCCATCCTGCTGAAACGCATGGGCGTCGATCCGGCCATCGCGGCCGGTCCGTTCGTCACGACGGCGAACGACATCACCGGCATCTCCATTTATCTCACGCTCGCCACCGTGTTCCTGGAATATCTCAGATGAAGAGCAGGAGGCAAGGGGCGAGAGGCAAGAGGCCACCGTCCATGGCCTGACTGTTCTCATGCCGTTGCTCAAGACACCCGCCATCACCCTCAGGAGCCGCAAGTGGGGCGAAGCGGATCGCATCGTCACCTTTTACACGCTCCGGCTCGGCAAAGTGCGGGGCATCGCGCGCGGCGCGCGGCGACTCAAGAGCCGATTCGGCGCCGCGCTGGAACCGTTCGTCTCCTGCGACCTGAACTTGTTCGAGAAGGCCGGCGATTCGCTCTTTCGCATTTCGCAAGTCGATATGCGGGAACCCTTCACAAAACTGCGGGAGGACCTGACGCGCATGTCGGCTGCCGCGCGCATGGTGAATCTGGTCGCCGCGATCACCCCGGAAGGCGATCCGGAGCCTCGGATCTTCGATACGCTGGCCGACGGCCTGCGGTCGCTGGAAGACAGTCGCGATGCCCCGCTCACGGCGCTGCTGTTTCAAATTCGACTGCTGGGGCTCACGGGTTTCAAGCCGCAGCTCGATCAGTGTTCCGCCTGCGGAAACACCCGGTTGGCCGGCGAGCCGCAATTCTCTCCGACATCCGGAGGATTGATCTGCAGTCTGTGCGCCCGGCGTCAAGCGCTCCGCTGCCTTCCGCTTTCTCCCGGAAGCCTCGCGTTTATGCGGCAAGCACTCCGCTGGGCGCCGGCCGTCGTCGATCGGCTGAGAGCCACCGGCCGGATCCGCGCCGAACTGGAAACCGCCATCGAGTCCTATGTGACGACCGTCGCGGGCAAACGCCTCCCGCCGATCGATTTTCTCGCCGCCGAAGGCTCGTCAACGTACGGTCCTCCACGCTGATCCCCAGGCCTCACGGCGATCATTCCAGCAGGCCGCGCATTTCTGACAGCCGGCAGAGATTACAATTCCCACTTTTCATTCCCCAAAAGGCTCTTTAAGAAATCGTGTTCGTTTTTGCTTTCCCTCTCCCTTGAGGGTAGGGTGAGGGTGATGGCAGGGTTTTAGACAAGATTGTGATGCCCATGGATTTTCACGACGTTTCTGAACACGTCGAACCCCATGCCGATCTCCCCCCTCACCCGCACCCTCTCCCCAGCAAAGCCGGGGGAGAGGGCAACCACAAACTTCCCTCTCCCTGAGATGAGAACAGTCTTCATGGGCCTGCGACTCACCCTGCAGAATGAAAATGTCCCGTCCGAGGCCCCCCTCACCTTTATCCCCCCGAGGACCCGTTGCTCTGCAAGTTGCAACGGGTGATGGGGGAGGAGAGGGGGCGTTTCATGCGCGGCGGGAGCGATCGCTCACGGGAGCCACCGTCGGCTTGTGGGACCCAGGACGGTTCTGGTAGAGTCCCATCCGGGTGATCAGATAGCGGACGATTCCACGACGAAGCTACGGTGACGACCGGACATGACGACGACCGTACTTGAACCGAAGGACATGGAGTGGATTGACAAAGGCGTGCTCGGCATTGTCTGGAGCGACGGCCACAAGGGCGTATATCCGGTCCGCTATCTGCGCCAACATTGCCCTTGCGCGGCGTGCACGGATGAGTGGACCGGCAAGCTGCGCCTCAAGCCCGACGATGTCCCGCTGTTGATCCTGCTGCAGGACGTCGAGCCGGTCGGGCGATACGCCTTGCGGTTCAAATGGAGCGACGGTCACGACACCGGCATCTATTCCTATACGTTCCTGCGCCGGATCTGCCAGTGCGACGAGTGCCAACCGGTGAAACCGGAGCAACCGAAGAGCCGGCGATTGCTCTGATGGCGATCTCTCCGCGCGACTCCAAGCCGTTGAAGATTCTAATGGCCTCCTCGGAAGCGGTCCCGTTCGCGAAGACCGGCGGGTTGGCCGACGTGGCCGGGGCGCTGCCGCTGGAGCTGGCGCGGTTGGGTCATGACGTGCGTCTGGTCATCCCCCGTTACGGCGCGCTCGACCAAAGCGGTCACCGGTTTACCGAGTACGCGCGCATCACGGTGCCGTCACCCTCCGGCCCAGTCGAGGCGGTGGTGGAGCGGACCACACTCCACCCGTCGAATTCCAGTTCCCGGAGATCCGTCTCGGTGTTTGCCGTCCGGCACGACCCGTTTTTCCTCAGACCCGGACTCTATCAGGAACGAGGCGTCGACTATCCGGACAATCTGGAGCGGTTCTGTTTCTTCTCGCGCGCGGTCCTGGAACTGCTGATCGCGTTCCAGCGCGCCGGCGGCTGGAAACCCGATCTCCTGCACCTGCACGATTGGCAGACGGCGCTGTGCGCGGTGTACTTGCGCACGCTCTATGCCGGACGTCCGGAAGTCGCCGGCGTCCGCTCGATCCTGACCCTGCATAATGTCGCCTTTCAGGGACTCTTTCCCGGCGAGCGCTTTGCCGAGACCGGACTGCCCGCCGCGCTGTTCACTCCGGCAGGTCTGGAATTTTACGGTTCGCTCAATTTGTTGAAGGGAGGCATCCTCTTCGCCGATTTTCTGACGACGGTGAGCCCGACGTACAGTCGTGAGATTCAAACCCCTGAATTCGGGTTCGGACTCGAGGGAGTGTTGGCGCAGCGGAAGGATCGTCTGGTCGGCCTGGTCAACGGGGTCGACGGCGAGGTGTGGAATCCCGCCGCCGACCCGCTGATACCGGCACGGTATTCCTCCGCCGATCTTTCGGGGAAGTCGATGTGCAAGCACGCGCTCCAGCGAGAACTCGATCTCCCAGCGAGCGACATGCCGCTGTTGGGGATCGTATCCCGCCTGACCGCGCAAAAAGGCCTGGATCTGCTGGTGAGCATCGTCCCGGAACTGATGGAGCTGGACCTGCAACTGGCCGTTCTCGGGACGGGCGATCCGGAGTACGAAACCGAATTGCGTTCGCTTCACGCCAAATTTCCCCGAAAGATCGGCGTGCGCATCGGCTTCGACGAAGGGCTCGCGCACCGGATCGAAGCCGGAGCGGACATGTTTGTGATGCCGTCGCGCTACGAACCCTGCGGCTTGAGTCAGCTCTACAGCTTGCGATATGGGACGGTGCCCATCGTGCGCCGGACCGGCGGGCTTGCGGATACCGTGGTTCCGTATTCCCCTCTGGCTGTGCGCGAGCGACGGGCGACGGGGTTCATGTTCGGAGAAGCGACGCCGCACGCGTTACTCACGGTGACCTGCTTGGCCCTGTGCGTCTACCATGACCGGGACGCCTGGCGCGCGCTCATCGAAGCAGGAATGGGCACGGACGTATCGTGGGCCGGACCGGCCCAAGCCTATGTCGAGCTATACCGCAGGGTAGTGAGGTAAGCACCGCCGGTCGAAGGAGCTGCTGAACACTTTCTCGCCCTCCCCCTCGATGGGGGAGGGAGGGGAGAGGATCACCGCACCGAAGCTTGCAACCCGAGATCAACTGCCGCTAAACCGACCTTGGCTTGCGACACGTAGTAGGCATATTCAGGTTGCGCATGGTTCTTGATCACGTGCTGAAACATTTCAAATGCAATGTCGTTCTTACCGACCGAGAGGGCTAAATTTCCAGTATAGAGCGCACAGGCAGCGGCCATCGCTTTGACATCCACGGCCAGCCGCGGCGAGGGTTCGGACACAAACCGGTCGAAGCGTCCAGGCAAGGGAAGCACAAAGCCGTCCCCGACATTGAGAGTTTGAGCGGTCCGGATCAATCTGCCCGCCTCACCCCGCATCACCTCCACATCGGTCCCCGATTTACAGCGGGTATAGCTGTTCCAGAGATCCATGAATTGACCATTGTCGACGTAAGCGGCTTTGGCGCCAGGACTGAGAGCCTGGCAACCAGCCAGCAAAACAACCCCGATGATTCCTGCTAACGACTGAAGGAGAATCCGTTTCATGGAGAAAAACCTTCTTATAGACTATCCGAACCGGATATATAAAGGTAGCAATGACCGGGCCAGCAGTGGTGATCACTAACTTATTGATTCACTGTTATTGTTAATCACTTCTCTAGTATGGCCCTGTGTACCCGTCTCAAATGGCCAACGCCTGTTGGGTTTTTACAACAAGCCTCCATGAGCCTTTGGCTCATCCAGCGCCATGAAAATCGCCCCCTTTCCCTCACCCTCCCCCTCGATGGGGGAGGGATGGGTAGGGGTGAGCTACTGCCTATTCGCTATTCGCTGCTGGCTGTTAAAGGATGGCTACGCCCTGAAGATCTGAGCGAGAATCCCGGTCCGCGTGGTCGCGTTGGTCTTGCGCATGATGTGCTTAATGTGTTCCTTGACCGTTTGTTCCGTAATCTGCAGCGCGTTGGCAATTTCTTTGTTCGTCCATCCCTTCGCCAGGTGCTCCACAACGGCCTGTTCGCGATTCGTTAGTTGAAAACGCTCCTTGGCCTGTTCGGTGCTCACGTTTTGCCGACGCCCGACTTCCTCCATCGTGATGACCAGACGCGCTTGCTGGATCCCCCCCCGATCGGGGAGTCCGAAGCCTCTCAATAAGACCTGCTGCTTGACGGGACCGGCCAAACGTTTCAACTCGAACTGCTCCCAGTCTTTGGCCTCCGTCCGAACCTGCAAGGCCTTGACGATTTCGGCACACAGCTCCGTCAGCGCGGTCGGGAGCACGCCATGAGCCGCCTTCGCGTTGCCGCCCGTCGTGTTCTCCGCCGCATTAATTTGGCGACACAACTCCGCAGCCTGTCGGTTCATATGGAGCAGTTGCATGGAAGACGAAAGAACGATGATCCCGGGGCCTGACCGCTGTTCCGCGATCGCTTCGACGCGGTCGGAAGACTCAATCAGTGGATCGCTCATTGTGGATCACACACCTAATATCGGCCGACTTGATGCGGACAAGTAATCGGTTTCTGCTTAGCGCGCTAGATAGGTAGAATAAGTCTTAATGAGGACGGCCGATCGTACCTAACCCTTTCGAGGGAGTCAACACCCGCCTTTCGATCTGCAGAGCCTACATCGTCGGTATTGTCGCTCCACAGGGAGTCCTCTATAGTCCGCAACAATATCTTTGACACATCGCGATCTCGATAACGGCAACAAAGATCGATCGGTCGAGCGATCGAGATGTTTCCGGCAACAGCGGCCCTGGAGGAATTGGACACGGGGCTCATTCATTTTCAGCCACAGACAAAAAACGCACGTCCCGGAACGCGTGAAAGGTACGGATCTAAGCATGAGCGACAATCCGCGGACGCGACCAGGCACATGGAGAAGCTCCACACAATTCCATCCAGGAGGGAGGCACGTGGTACCGAGCGAATGGGAGTGGCCCATCATGGTTAGTCATCAAAAGCATAGCGAACGGGTCGCGCTCTTGCGGCCGATTCCATACGAAATGACGGCGCCGGTGGGCGAACCGACACCGGCGGTTCGCCAAGGGAAGGCCTTGTCCGTCAATATCAGCAGCGGTGGAATGCTGGTGCTCATGGATCACGCGCCGGCGATTGAGCAGGTCTTGAAAGTCTATGTGCCGACCCCCATTACATTGGCGGAAACGCCGACGCTGGCGGAGGTGCGTTGGACACGTCGGCTCCCGTTCGGGCGGGTTAATGGCAATGGCCCGTATTTCGTCGGCCTGAAATTCATGTTTTGAGGCTTGGTTTCTATTGTCCTCTTGCACCACCGCGCAGTTTATTCAGACCGATAAGTGTTCCAAATCTTATGAACGATGAGCAGCAAACCAAAATCCGCTAATCGCAACAACAGGAGTAAGGCAATGAAACCCGTTCAATGGCTCATCCTGGCGAGCGTCTTTGTTCTGGTATGGGGTGGCCATGTAAGCAATCAGGCACGCGCCGCATCGCCGGGACAAAATCCGTCGTCGGAGGGGCAATCAGCCAACCAGTTCGCGGAGAAATCCTCCCTTATCGTCACGCCCGATTACATCATCGGACCGGAAGACGTCCTGGAAGTCACGGTCTGGAAGAACGCCGATCTATCGAAATCCGTTCAGGTGAGACCGGACGGAAGAATCTCCATGCCGCTCATCGGCGACGTGTCCGCGGTCGGCAGAACGACCTCGCAGTTGACGGCCGACATCGCCAACCGTCTCAAGTCCTTCATGGAAAACCCTGTCGTATCCATCGTCGTGAATCAGGTCAACAGCTACCTGATTTATGTCCTGGGCGAAGTCAAGACGCCGGGCAGGTACCCGTTGAAAAGTAAAACCACGCTGCTGCAGGCCATCACACTCGCCGGCGGGTTCACCCCCGTGGCGGCACGGAACAAGATCGTCGTCTTTCGTTTCGGAAGAGACGGCGAGGGACTGATCAAGATCAAAGCCAGTTATGACGACATCGTGTTGCGCGACGGCACCAGTCAAAACATCGAACTCAAACCGGGCGACCAGATTGTGATCCCATCCGAAACGATGGTGGTCATACCGGAGCGGTAAGCTTGCATTCCCATAGGTTGCCCGACGACTCACATCCATTACCTAAAGTGTACGAAAGCATGGCGAACAATATTCTTACGCGCAGTCGAGGCTTACCGATCATTCGAACGGCCATCGTAAACCTGATGATCATGGCTGGCTTCAGCGGGATACTCGGCTGCTCCGCTGAACAGAAATACCAGGTCGAATATGAGCCGCCGTCGTCCTTCCTGCTCGGGCCCGAAGACGTCCTGACCGTCACGGTTTGGCGAAATCAGGATCTGTCGAAAGAAGTCGTCATCAGACCAGACGGGATGATCTCGATGCCGCTCATCGGGGATGTACCGGCAGCCGGAGTCTCCACCGACGTCCTGGCCAAGCGGATCGCCGAGCGATTGGTTGAATTCATGGGCAATCCCACGGTCTCCGTCCAGGTCAAAGAGGTGAAAAGCTACTATATCTACGTAGTCGGGGAGGTTACAAAACCCGGCAAATACCCGCTGCAATCCTACGCCACCGTGTTGCAGGGCATCTCCCTCGCGAACGGATTCACCCCCTTCGCATCAAAGAACAAGATGCACGTCGTCCGCATGGTGAAAAACGGCACAGGCCGCATGGAAGAAGTCCGGATACCGGTCGGGTACGACGATTTAGTAGCGGGAAAGAGCAAGGTAGGGAATTTTATTCTTCGATCAGGTGACACGATTGTGGTGCCATAGCGGATCGATCAGGCAGCGACGGCACCTGATCTGGGTATGGGGAATGATGACGATCCTCGGAAATTCAGCGACCATATCCGCGGGTGAACCGCTGCTGCCGGGAGCTGCGTTCCTGAACACACTTCCTTTTCAAGGAACGGATTCGTCGGTTCAATCACGTTGGATTCCCCAGGCATTAGGCGACGAAGCTTCTCCGCAGGTCTGGCGCCTGTTGGACGGAATTCTAGATCAAGGGCCTGCTGACTTTCGCAACCAGTATGGAGTGCCCAACCCGGGGGGAGCCTTGCAAGGAATTCCTCTCACAGCAGGGGTGCTAGGGGGCTCCGCTATGTTACCGGCCGTAGTGCCTTCTGTCTCCATCGCTCAACGCTATGACACAAATGTATTTAACACGCCGCGAATCGCAGGGCTCGAAAGAGATGATTTCGTCACCACAATCACTCCCCAGGTGGCCCTTATTCCGCGCACTGGAGGACTGGTGACAGGAAGTTTGCAACTCGGTGGCATAGCGGAATACTACGCAAAACATCCTGAATTGAACTATATCGGAGGCAACGTCGGCGGCTTCCTGGACTTGACGCGCCTGGTACAGCAAGCCGTGCCTCGGATGACGTTGCTGGTTTCAGACTCATTCACATACACCCCGCAGCCGCCGGCGTTCTTGGCTGGCGGAGCAGTCAACGCGGCTGGTGATCCGGCTGACCAGGACCCCGCCAATGCGTTCGCTCGAGGGCTTCAAGTTCAACGCGTCAACACCATTACGAACTCGGCCTCGGTCATCAGCACCTATGCTGTGACTCCCGCGCTCAGCTTATACATGAATGCGAGTCATGCTTTTCAACGGTACGGAGCGACGCCGGGGGCACAAGAAGTGGCCAGCCTTGTCAGTACCGATTCTCGATCGTTTTCGACTGGTCCCCAGATCAGTCTTTCACCGAACGAAACAGTTCGTATCCTGCTCACCCACAATAGAACCGATTTCCTTGGCGGTCAGACCAGCGAATTCCCCCCCTACTTTGAGACCAACGGAGGGCTGATCGCATATCGCCGACCACTGTTTACGCCTGCCATCATCGGATTCGCGTCCGTTTCAGTTCAGGAAGTCATACCGAGCCATAGTCTTCAATATACCGGAAGTGCTTCAGTCACCTGGACTCGTTTTCCCGATACGGTCTCGCTCAGCTACTCGCGGCAAGTTGCTCCAAATTTTCTCACGGTAGGCGCCCCAATCATCACCGACCTCGTGAGTCTTGGTGTCACGCGCACACTTGGTCCGAGACTGTCTGCAAGTCTCTCCGCCAATTACTCGAGAAGTCAATCGATCGGCGCCGCCTTACCAGAAGGCGTCCCAAATGCGCCAACAGATTTTTCGTTTGATTCGTACCTCGCAAGCGCCTCGTTCATTTACAGGGTAGCCCCAGGGCTTCTCATTTCAGGCAACTACCTGTATTCGTTCTTTCAATCAGAAGGTCTGACTCCAGCCGGAGGCGTTATTGGCGTTACTGGAGAGCAGATCACCTTCGACAGGCACATGATCCTCATCCAACTTCAAAAGGTCTGGTTCTAAGCCCGTGACGAACTACACTCCTCATGACTATCTTCGCATTTGCAGCCGGCGAAAGTGGCTCATTGCGATTGTGCTCCTCAGCAGCGTGGTTGCCGCTTGGGCCCTGGCCGAGTTCCTGCCCAAGCGGTACAAGTCCTCGACGTTGATCGTCGTGGAAAGTCAGAAGGTACCCGAAAGCTATGTGAAGGGGGTCGTCACTGGCTCCGTGCAGGAGCGGCTCGGGACCATCAGACAACTAGTGCTCAGCAGGAAGATATTGACCCAGGTGATCGAGGAGGTTGGACTGGCCTCGGAAAGACAGAAGAGCGACTCGATCGACGACATCCTTGAAAGTCTGCGAAAGAACATCGACATCACCACGTCCAGAGACGAAGCCTTTTCCATTTCCTACCGGGATGAGAATCCCGTCACCGCCATGAAGGTGACGGCGAAGTTGGCCGAACTCTTTATCCAGGAGAATCTGAGAAATCGTGAACAACTGGTCGAAAAGGCTACGGAGTTCCTCCTCGGAGAGCTTAATACGGCCAAGGAAGAGTTGGAGGCAAAGGAGAAGGCCATATCCGAATTCAAACTTCGCTACATGGGTGAGTTGCCCGGCCAGATCGAGGCCAACCTGCGGGCGTTGGACAGACTGCAGACGGAAGTCGCCACGCGGTCGGAGACGCTCCACAAGCTGAACGACCGCCTGGATTCCATAGACAAAGCCATCAAAGAGTATCAAACCACCGGCTCAGCTTCTATTCCGTTACCACTCCGCCCCACCACTCGTTCCGCCAGACTCAAAGAGATGGAAAGCCGGCTGGCGACGTTGTCGGCGACGTATAAAGACACGTACCCGGACATCATCTTGTTGAAGGAAGAGATCGCGAAGCTCAAGTCGCTTCCACCCGAATCGGACACATTGGAGGAATCTCCCTCCGCGACGGCTGGGACCGAACTGAAGGCCTCGAACAATCCGGTCCTGCGCGAACTGCTGAAGCAGCAGAGAGAAGTCAAAAGCGACATCGAAACCACGAAGGATGCCCTCAATCGGTTGAACGCGCAGATCAAAATTTATGAGACACGGGTGGAGAATACGCCGGCGCGCGAACAGCAATTGGCCACACTGATGCGCGACTATGAAAATCTTCAACGTAATTACCAGGCGTTGCTGGACAAGAGACTGAACGCCCGCATCGCCGAGAACCTGGAACGCAAGCAACAAGGCGAGCAGTTCAGAGTCATCGATCCTGCAAACCTGCCGGACACGCCGGAGTGGCCGGACAAGTTTCGCTTCATCATGGCCGGCCTCGCGTTCGGATGCGGATTGGGATTCGGTTCAGCGATTTTCCTGGAGCAACTGCGCGTCACGTTTCACGACGCCGAAGAAACCGAACGCATTCTCGGCATACCCGTCGTGGGAACGGTTCCGGATTTCAGCCTGGCCTACGGGACCGCGCTCGGCAAGTCGCTGAGGTCAGAAGCCCATCTCCCGCTCCCGGCACCACATGACGAAACACTTTCGCCGATTTCACAGCACGCAACGCCGCCCCGAGGAAGCTGGAAATCACTGACCACGTGGGGAAAAGAACGAACGGACAACGGCAAGCGCGCGGGAACGAAAGGTCCCCATCCCCGATATCGCCATGAACTGAACTTCATAGCCAGGTGGAGACCCGCATCCGTGGCGGCCGAACAGTATCGCGTCACCGCGACTCGACTGGTCCTGATGAGCGGGCACCGCAAATCTACGGTCGTGCTGGTGACCAGCACGTTGAAAGGAGAAGGCAAGACTTCGAGCGCGCTGAACCTCGCTTATGTGCTCGCTCACGATTTAGGAAAATCGACCCTCATTATCGACTGCGACTTGAAGCATCCGAGATTGAGCAGGTACGTGGGACTGGCGGAAGGACCCGGATTAGCCGAGGTGCTCCGCGAAAACGTCCCGGTCGAGTCCTGCATTCAATCGCTGAATGGGGATCCGCTCTCCGTCCTTACAGGTGGGTCCGTGTCAAAGCATCCCGTTCAGTTGCGTCAAATCGAAAAGCTCGAATCGCTGCTCGAAACTTTTCGCGACCAGCACGATTTTATCGTGCTCGACACGCCGCCGATTTATCCATTGGCGGACGTCAATGTTCTCGCAAACATGGCCGACGTTGTCGTTCTCGTCATCCGGGCAGGCAATACGCCCAGAGACCTCGTCAAGCGCGCGCTGTCGGCTCTGAAAGCCAAGCATGAAAAAACGGCTTTGTTGACAGGCGTTCGCTCTCAGGACGCCCCTCATTATTTGCAGGAAGGGTACTACATCCAGCCTGGGGCGAAGGCTCATTGATGAGCGGGGTCACGAACGCATGGAGATGATCACAGCGACAAGTGTGCGACCCTCCTCCCGGCCGTTGCTCCCATTGCCGGGATTGAAGCGTCGTATGCTCATCCTGGGAAGCGGGAAACTCGCCGTCGATCTCTGTCAGATTGTGCTCGACCGCCAGAGATGGACGACCGAGATCGTAGGGTTTCTGGACAAGGAGCCCGGCAGAATCGGACAGCGGCTCGGGCAGCCGTCGATCATCGGAACCTACGACCAGCTCTTCGAAATAGCCGAAAGCTACAACGTGCACACCATCGCGGTCTGTTTGGAGGACCGGCGAGCCGTGCTGCCTGTACAGACATTGCTCGACTTCAAGGCGATGGGGATAGACGTCATCGACGGTCACATGTTGTTCGAAGAAGAAGCCGGCCGCCTCTCCATCGATGTGCTGAGACCGAGCGCGTTGATTTTTTCGACCGGTTTCCGCCGCCGTTGGATCACGATGACGCTGAAACGCCTGATCGACATCGTCGTTTCCATTGCAGGCCTTTTGACGCTGGCGCCGCTCATGTTCGTCGTCGCACTGTTGATCAAGCTCGACTCTCCGGGCCCGATCTTTTATCGCCAAATGCGCGTCGGCTTGCGGGGACATCCCTATATGATGTGGAAGTTTCGCTCCATGTCGCAGGACGCCGAGAAACATGGCCCTCGCTGGGCCGACGCGAACGATCCCCGCATTTCTCGAGTCGGGCGATGGCTGCGAAAGCTTCGCATAGACGAATTTCCGCAATTGATCAACGTGCTGAAAGGAGAAATGAGCCTGGTCGGTCCGCGGCCCGAGCGCCCGATCTTCGTGCAGGAACTGCGATCCATCATTCCGTACTACGATCTGAGACATACGGTCAGGCCGGGCATCACGGGATGGGCCCAGACCCGATTCCGCTACGGCGCGTCGGCGGAAGACGCCCATACAAAACTGCAATACGATCTCTACTACGTGAAGAATTTGTCGCTGAGGTTGGATGCTCTGGTGCTCGTACAAACGGTTCGCGTCATGCTGCGCGGCGAGGGGGCGCGGTGAACGGGCTCGTTTCCCCAGAGACAGTGAAGCATTATCTGTCCTTCGACGTGGAAGAACATTTCCATGTATCGGCGTTCGCTTCTCCCATGCGACGCAGGCATTGGGACCGCTTCGAGAGCCGAGTCGAGCGGAATATGCAAAAGATCCTGATGATGCTCGACGACCAGAAAATAAGAGCGACGTTCTTCGTTCTGGGTTGGGTCGCCGAGCGGCATCCCCGCATGGTCAGAGACCTGGTCGATCAGGGACACGAAGTGGCTTCACACGGTTACGCGCACGAGCTGATCACCGCGCAGACTCCCGTTCTCTTTCGCGAGGACGTCAGGAAAGCCAAACGGATCCTGGAAGACGTAATCGGGAGGAGCGTATTGGGCTATAGGGCGCCGAGTTTCACGATCACGTCCGAGACCCAATGGGCGCTTCCTATTCTGGTGGAAGAGGGATACGCGTACGATTCCAGCATCTTTCCGGTATTCCACGACCTGTACGGGCTGCCCGGGGCGATACCGTGGTGCCACGAGATATCCACGACGGCCGGCCCGTTGTGGGAGATCCCTCCTTCGTCGTTCGGCGTGCTCGGCATAAGGATTCCCGTTGCAGGAGGAGGCTATTTTCGTCTGTTTCCTTATCCGGTGCTGCGCACGATGCTCAAACGCCTGGAGAGGAACGGTCATCCCCTCGTAATGTATCTCCACCCGTGGGAGCTGGACCCTGCGCAGCCAAGGATGCAGGGAACACTGACATCGCGGGTGCGTCATTACCTCAATCTCGAAAAAACCGAACTGCGACTGAAATGCCTCTTGCAGGACTTCGCGTTTTGTCCGCTCCGAGAGGCCGTGCCGACCTCGCTCACCGTTGCAAGCGACCCCAACGCACCGAACGGCGCCGCGTCTATATCGCGCGCCCAGGAGAACATCTATGGAATGGCGTAACGCCTCTGCGCGACCGTTTAGGCTCGACCCGCACACGACGGAGACAGCCGTGGCGCCCCTGTCCAGCGGATCGGTTGCCAAAAGCTCATGGCGAGAGACGAACGATTCGCCGATGGCGCCTCCGGCGAAGCGCTGTTGGTTCGCGATCTCGACCAAACCGCATCAAGAACGCATCGCCGAGAGAACCCTTCAGCGTCTGGGCATCGAAACGTTTTGCCCGCTCTTGCGGGAACGCAAATGCATCCGGCATCGACAGCAGACGAAGGTCAGTCCCCTATTTCCTGGGTATTTGTTCGCGCGGTTCATCATCGAGGAGTCGTATCGCGCCGTAATCTATGCGCGAGGCGTCAAAAGTGTCGTCCGCTTCGGACACGATCCGGCCGTTGTCGACGATTCTTTGATTGAAGGCTTGAAAGCCCGTCTCGATGAGGGATACCTGACAATCCCGACCACATCGTTCCGTCCCGGTCAGATTGTCAGGATCGCGAACGGCACTTTGAACGGCCTCGAGGCGGTCTTTGAACGGGAATTGACAGGGTCTCAGCGAGCGATCCTGTTGTTGAAAGCGCTCGCTTTCAGCGCCAGAGTCGTCGTCGAGTTGGAGCAGATTGCCAATCTCTAGGCAGTCTGGAGCATAGGGCGAGAACCGGCGGACCGTCGCGTGGTCCTGCCAGGCGTGATCATAAGTCCGGCAACCTAGTCTCGGCGACTTGAGAGGATCCGTTGGATTTGTCGCCGCCGAGCCGATCACTGTAAGGTGCTGGAAGACAAGGTAAGTCGAGCCGGTGTTCACCGGATCGACGGTAGTCCATCCTCTCCTTCTTCTGAACATCAACTCTAAGCCTGCTTGTTCCGACAGCATTCAGCAGGACGACGGCAGCGAAACCTGATCCTGGTACGGCGATGATGCAGACTTGTAGCTCGACGCCCCGAGGAAGCGCGGTGCTCGTTCCGACCGTGATCGAGTCAAAGAGAAACTCGCTCTATCTGAATTTCAGAGAATTGTGGGAATTCAAAGAGCTGCTGTACTTCTTGGCCTGGCGGGACATGAAGGCACGCTATGCCCAGACCGTCTTGGGCATCGCATGGGCGGTCATTCAGCCCTTGGCGGCAATGGCGATCTTTACAATCGTGTTTAGTCTATGGGCCAGGCTGCCGTCTGACGGATTGCCCTATCCGCTTTTCGCTTACGCAGCTCTCCTGCCTTGGACTCTGTTGGCGAAAAGTCTCGAGCGGAGCGGTCAAAGCGTGGTCGCAGAATCCAACCTGGTGAAAAAGGTCTATTTCCCGAGAGTGATCCTGCCGATCGCTTCCACGCTCGCCGGCGTCATCGACTTCTTCATTGCGCTTGTTCTGCTCCTTCTTTTGATGGGCTGGTATGGAATCACGCCGACGTGGAAAGTCATCGCGATTCCCGCCCTCGTGCTGTTTACTATCGGGACGTCCCTTGCCGTCAGTCTCTGGCTTTCCGCGCTGAACGTCCACTATCGAGACGTGGCCGGGGCCATACCGTTGCTGACACAACTATGGATGTACGCGTCACCGGTCGTGTATCCCTTGTCCCTCGTACCCGAGCAGTGGCGCGCGGTCTACAGTTTGAATCCGATGGTGGGCATCATCGAAGGGTTCCGGTGGGCGCTCCTTGGAGGAGCTGCGCCCGACACAGGCACGGCGATTGTAAGCGCATCGGCAACTGGCATCCTGCTTCTGACCGGTCTCGTTTTTTTCAACAGGATGTCGAGAACCTTCAGCGACATCGTCTGATCTCTCTTTCGCCTTCGATGAGACACGTCTCCGTCACAGTCGAGTATCTCAGCAAGCGGTACCTCATCGGCGTGCGGCAAACATCCTATCGCACCCTGAGCGACAGACTGGCGGAAAGGCTCCGCCGACTCGTCACGATGCGTCGGTTCTTCTCCGACTCTCAGGAGGCGTTCTGGGCGCTCAAAGATGTGTCCTTCGAGATCAAGCCCGGGGAAGTGGTCGGCATTATCGGACGCAACGGAGCGGGGAAAAGCACCTTGCTGAAAATCCTGTCGCGCATTACGGAGCCGACCGAGGGTCGGGCCGTTCTCCACGGCCGAGTCAGCAGTCTGCTCGAAGTCGGAACAGGGTTTCACCCGGAGCTTACCGGGAGAGACAACGTCTACTTGAGCGGATCGTTGCTCGGAATGAAAAAGGCCGAGATCGACGCCAAATTCGACGAGATCGTCGCATTCGCTGAAATCGAGAAGTTCATCGACACGCCCGTCAAGCGATACTCGAGCGGCATGTTCGTGCGCCTCGCGTTTGCCGTCGCCGCGCATCTGGAACCTGAAATTTTGATTCTCGACGAAGTGCTCGCGGTCGGGGACAGCCGCTTTCAAAAGAAATGCCTCAGCAAGATGGAGGACGTCGGCAAGCACGGCCGCACGATCCTGTTCGTGTCGCACAGCATGCCGGCCGTGGCCCGCATTTGCAAGCGAGCCATTCTCCTCGAAGAAGGAGTCGTGCGAATGGATGGCCCGGCCCATCATGTGATCGCCACGTACATGGGGTCGGATGTCGGATCCTCGGCAGAGCGGGAGTGGCCGGACTCAACCACGGCGCCCCAGGGCGAAACCGTTCGCTTAAGGGCGGTGCGGGTGAGAACGGAAGAAGGCAGAGTCACCGACGCCATCGACATTCGGCAACCCTTCGGCGTCGATATGGAATACGAAGTCAAAGAGGGGGGTCACGTTTTGCAGCCGTTTTTTCGATTCACCAACGAAGAAAACGTCTGCCTGTTCTGTCCTCCCGACCTCGATCCGTCATGGCGCGGGCGGCCGAGGCCGGCAGGCCGTTACGTGACGACAGTTTGGCTTCCGGGCAATCTGTTCGCCGAGGGACGCATCTTCGTTGACGTAGCGTTGTGTGTTCTGCACGGGGTGATCGTCCAATTCCATGAACGGAACGTCGTGTCGTTTCAGGTGCTCGATAGCCTTGACGGCGACTCCGCCCGCGGTGACTGGGCTGGAGAAATGGAAGGCGTGTTGCGGCCGCTATTGAAGTGGACGACGACGTTCACCCCGGCCGGTGAACGCTCGACACTGGCTGTCACAAAGGAGAGCAACGTATGAAAGCGGTCATCCTTGCCGGGGGATTCGGCACCCGTCTCTCCGAAGAAACCATCCTGAAACCGAAGCCGATGGTCGAAGTCGGCGGGAAACCTATTCTCTGGCACATCATGAAGATTTACGCCGCCCATGGGATTAAGGAATTTATCATCACCCTGGGCTACAAAGGCGAAATGATCAAAGACTACTTCCTCAATTTCTACTCCTTCAACAACGACATCTCGGTCGATCTGGCGACAGGAACGACGACGATTCACAACGGCGGCGACACGAAGGTCCAAACCGACTGGCGGGTTCATCTCGTTGAAACCGGCCTCCATACCCAAACCGGCGGGAGATTGAAGCGGGTCAAGACCTGGCTGGGAGACGACGAAACGTTTCTCTTCACATACGGGGACGGCGTGGGAGACATTGATATCGAATCCCTCATCAAGTTCCACAAATCCCATGGAAAGCTGGCGACCGTCACAGCCGTTAGAACACCGGCCCGTTTTGGACGGATGGCGTTCGAAGGAGACCATGTCAGAGACTTTTATGAAAAGCCACAATCCGGAGAAGGCTGGATCAACGGCGGTTTTTTCGTGCTAAACCGCCGGGTCATCGAGTACATCGAAGGAGACGACACGCCGTGGGAACGGGCTCCGTCGGAACAGCTCGCCCGTGAGGGCCAAATGGTCGGATACCGGCACTATGGCTTTTGGTCCTGCATGGACACATTGCGAGAAAAGAATTACTTGGAGGAGCTATGGCTGTCAGGAAAAGCGCCGTGGAAGATTTGGAAATGACCGCTGGAAGGACGATGCCACCCGCTATGATCGCCGGCGCTTCCCCCTCAGCGCTCTATTCCGAGGCTCAATCATGGCTTGCGGAGGATTGGCAGCGTGTCGAACGCGACTTGGGAGCGCAAGCGGCATCCTTTTATGGCAGGAGAGTTCTGCTGACGGGGGCAGCGGGCTTTCTCGGGTTCAACTTCCTGCACTTCTTCAGCTACCTCAACAAAAGGAGATCTCCCGCCCAGCGGCCGGTGCAGGTGCTTGCGGTGGACAACTACCTGCGCGGGAAATCGAGGTGGATCGTCGAGTTATCTCAGGAAGATCGCAATATCGAATTGCGCGCATTCGACATCACGCAGCCCTGGCCATCGGACGACGCGGCCTTCGACTTCATCGTTCATGGCGCTTCGATCGCCAGTCCGACCTTCTACCGGCAATATCCGCTGGAGACGCTGGACGCGAACGTCACGGGGCTCAGGAATATGCTCGAACTTGCCCGCAGAGCGCGAATTAGGAGCATGGTGTTTTTCAGTTCGAGCGAGATCTACGGAGACCCGCCGGCGCACGAGATTCCGACCAAGGAGACCTATCGCGGAAATGTCTCCTGCACAGGTCCGCGAGCCTGTTATGACGAATCAAAGCGGCTTGGCGAGACGCTCTGTTACATCTATGCGCAAAAGCACGGGGTCCCGGTCAAAATCATTCGGCCGTTCAACAATTACGGTCCCGGGCTTCGCCTGACGGACAAGAGAGTGCTGCCTGATTTCTGTGCCGATGCGTTGGCCGATCGGGATATCGTCCTCTATTCGGACGGCAAAGCCACCAGGACATTCTGCTACTCATCCGATGCGCTCACCGGTTACCTGCTCGCGTTGCTGTCGCGCCATGATGGGGAGGCATTCAACGTCGGTATGGAAGCGCCTGAAATTTCCATGTACGAACTTTCAACGCTCGTTTCGAAGACAGCAGGAAGCGCCCGGCCGCCGGTTTGCCGCCCAAGCAGCGACAAAGAGTACTTGACCGATAACCCTCAGCGGCGCTGCCCCGATTTGTCCAAGGCGAAGACTCTTTTAGGATATCAGCCGAAAGTCGATCTGCAAACCGGAATTTCACGCCTGATCGAATGGTATAAACGCTTCCTTGCCCTGGAAGAAGTGATCGATCACAGCCGCTGAAGAGGACATCGCGACCATGAAGGTTTCGATTATCGGGACGGGTTATGTCGGGCTCGTATCCGGCACATGTCTGGCCGCCTGCGGCCACACCGTGCATTGCGTCGATATCAGGACGGACGTCGTGCAAAAGATCAATTCCGCAGTCTCGCCGATCCACGAGAAAGATCTCGCGCCGTTGTTGAGCAAGGTTGTCGCAACGGGGCACATGCAGGCGACGACCGATCTGCATTCAGCCGTTCGCGATTCGGAGGTGACATTGATTTGCGTGGGAACGCCCACGAGGGGAGCCGAGATGGATCTGTCCCAAATGCTTGCGGCTTCGCGTGGGGTAGGCGCTGCATTGGCGACCAACTCGGCCTATCACGTGGTGACGGTGAAGAGCACCGTGCTTCCGGGCACTACAGAAGGTGTCGTGCGTAAGACCATAGAGGAAGCAAGCAACAAGCCGTTGGGCAAGGGCTGGGGCCTTTGCATGAACCCGGAGTTTCTCCGGGAAGGGCGCGCGGTGGAAGATTTCCAGTGCCCGGATCGCATCGTGGTCGGAGCATCGGATGAGAAGACAGCGAGGACGATGCTCGAGCTGTACGAACCCTATGACTGCCCGAAGTTGGTGACGACGCCCAGAACCGCAGAGATGATCAAGTACGTCGCCAACTCGCTACTCGCCACTCTTATCTCGTTTTCCAATGAGGTCGGCAATCTGTGCGCGGCCGTTCCCGGGATCGACGCAAGAGAAGTATGGAAGGGCGTCCATCTCGACCGCCGGTTTTGCCCTGTAAAGGCTGATCGGGACAATCCTCCTGGTGTCCTGGAATATCTGTGGCACGGACTCGGATTCGGCGGGAGCTGTTTTCCCAAAGACGTCGCGGCGCTTCAAGGGTTTGGCCGCAGGATCGGGACGCCGACCGCGATTCTCGATGCGGTGCTGACCGTCAACCGGTTGCAACCGACGAAAATCGTGTCGCTTCTCGAGCGGGAAATAACACTGTCCGGCGGTACCATAGCGATCCTCGGGCTCGCGTTCAAGCCCGGAACGGACGATCTCCGGCATTCCCCCGCGCTCCCGGTGGTGAAAGGATTATTAGCGCGAGGAGCTCATGTCGTCGTCCACGATCCGGTCGCCATGCCGGGCGCGAAACAGGAGCGCCTCTTCGAGGACGCTCGATTCGCTCCGGATTGGCGAACTGCGTTGAAGGGATGCGACGCCTGTTGTCTGATTACCAGTTGGCCGGAGTATCGCGCCATTCGACCGGCTGATTTTGTAAGTCTGATGAACAACCCGTTGGTGATCGACGGCAGGGGAATGTTCGATCCCCATGAATTGGCGCAGGCCGGGGTCAAATGGCGCGGTATCGGGTATACACCGGAAAGCTAGGCGATCCCAGGATAGTCTTCCACAAAAGGAATAGCCGAGTCGTCGATCGCGCAACGTTCGCTTCTAAATGTGACGGATTTCGCCTCCGCGCAGCGAGAGGACATGACGCATGCATAAGACCCCTTCTTGTGAAGTCTGGGACTCGGAACAGACATTTGGGACTTGCCGGTTCTGCGGCCGCGTCTTAAGACGAACGTTTGTCGATCTCGGAATGTCTCCGCTCGCCAACAGGTATCTCACGCAGGAGCAACTCAACCAGGCTGAGCGCTTCTATCCCCTCCATGCCTTAGTCTGCGAGCAGTGCTTTCTCGTGCAACTTCAGGAATTCGAAAGTCCGGCAGACATCTTCGGCGATTACGCCTACTTTTCATCCTACTCGGACAGCTTTCTCCGTCACGCCAAGGTATACGTCGAGATGGCCGTCGAGCGATTCCGACTCGACCACAAGAGTCACGTGGTGGAGATCGCCAGCAATGACGGCTATCTCTTGCAGAACTTCGTCGAAAAGGGCATCCCGGTGCTCGGCGTCGAGCCCGCCGTCAATGTGGCCAAGGCGGCAATGAATCGGGGCATCCCCTGCCTGGTCAAATTCTTCGGCACAGAGACGGCTCTACAGATGAGGGCCGAAGGGCGACAGGCGGACCTCTTGATCGGCAACAACGTATTGGCCCACGTTCCCAAACTGAACGATTTCGTCGCTGGTCTCAAGATTCTCCTCAAGCCGGACGGTATCATTACGATGGAGTTTCCGCATCTCGTGCGGCTCATGGAGAACAACCTGTTCGACACCATCTACCACGAACATTTCTCGTATTTTTCCTTTCTGACGGTCGAACAAGTGTTCAACAAGCACGGATTGACGGTCTTTGACGTGGAAGAAATCGAGACTCACGGCGGATCGCTGCGCATTTTTGCAAGGCATGCGGAGAATTCTTCCGTCGCGATCAGTCCGCGGGTGTCGGTGCTGAAGGCGAGAGAGAAAGCCAAGCAACTCGATCAGCTTCGACCCTATCTCTCATTCTCGGAGCAAGCGACACGGGTGAAGCGGAATTTGCTCGCGTTTCTTATCGAGGCCAAAAACTCCGTGAAGAGCGTTGCAGCTTATGGTGCCCCGGCGAAGGGCAACACGTTGTTGAACTATTGCGGGATTCGAACCGACTTCATCGATTATACGATGGACCGGAGCCCGCACAAACAAGGAAAATTTCTTCCAGGCAGTCACATTCCAATCCTCTCTCCCGAAGCGGCCAGAGACACAAGGCCGCATTACGTGCTCATATTGGCCTGGAATCTGAAGGATGAAATCATGAATCAGATGGCATTTGTCCGCGAATGGGGAGGCCGGTTTGTCGTCCCTCTTCCGGACGTGAAGATCTATCCTTGAGCCGGCTCGACCATCACTTCAGTCTACAGTAACCGTGCGGCCGCTAGATCATCAGAAGACACCGATTCAGTCCTTGGATGAACAAGGCCTTGCGATGCACGAGTTCATTGCAAAGCTGTACCCGATTTGCCGCAGCATCACAGGCGACGGAGTGCGACGAACGCTGGCGCTCGCCCAAGAGCATATCCCGATCGAAGTAAAGGAGATTCCGAGCGGCACTCAGGTGTTTGACTGGACCGTTCCCCTGGAATGGAACATTCAGGATGCCTACATCAAAGATCGTCACGGCAATCGAGTGGTCGATTTCCGCCGCTGTAACCTCCACGTGGTGAGCTATAGCGTGCCCGTGCGCGCAACCATGAGTCTGGCCGAATTGAAGCCATACTTGCACACGATTCCCGACCATCCGGACTGGATTCCGTATCGCACGTCCTATTACAAAGAAAACTGGGGCTTCTGTCTCGCACACAAGCAGTTATCCCAACTGCCTGAAGACGAATATGAGGTTTGCATCGATTCGACCTTGACCCAAGGATCTTTGACGTACGGCGAATACCTTCTTCAGGGGGAAACCGACGACGAAGTCCTGGTGTCCTGTCACATCTGCCACCCATCTTTGTGCAACGATAACCTGTCCGGTTTGGCTGTCGCCACTTGGTTGGCCAAAGCCACTGCAGAATCGACGCGGCGCTATTCTTATCGGTTTCTCTTCATCCCCGCCACAATCGGCGCCATCGCCTGGATGGCCCTGAACGAGACACGCCTGGGCAGGATCAAGCACGGGCTGGTCATTACGGGAGTCGGGGATCCAGGGGTAGTGACTTACAAGAAGACCCGACGAGGCGATGCGGACATCGATCATGCGATGCAACACGTGCTTCGGTTTTCCGGCCGACCGCATCAAGTGATCGACTTTTTCCCGTACGGATACGACGAGCGTCAGTATTGCTCGCCGGCGTTTAACCTTCCTGTCGGCTGTCTGATGCGGACGCCGCACGGGCGGTACCCCGAATACCATACCTCGGCCGACAACCTCGATTTCATCCGTCCGGAATCTCTTGCCGAAACTCTTTCGTACTGCCTGTCCGTCTTCCAAGTCCTCGAGTGGAACCGAACGTATCTCAATCTGAGCCCCAAGTGCGAGCCGCAGTTGGGGCGAAGAGGCCTCTATCGACAGATCGCCGGACAACATGACAGTCGATCTCGCGAAATGGCCATGTTGTGGGTCCTGAATATGTCCGACGGCGAACACTCGTTGTTGGATATCGCAGAACGTGCTGGCATGCCTTTCAGAGACGCTTATGCGGCGGCAATGATGCTAGAGGAACACGGATTGCTAAAAAGCATCGGTGGCTGAGAGGGACAGACCATCAGATTGTTGAAAATGAAACAGACCATCATCAAACAAGAGGTCATCGGGTTGATTCCTGCGGCAGGCTATTCTCGGCGACTCAATCCTATTCCATGCAGCAAAGAAATTTACCCCGTTGGCTTCTCGAACATAGCGAATCAAATACGACCCAAAGCCGTATGCCTATATCTGATTGACAGCATGAGAGAAGCAGGGATTAGAAAGATCCTCGTGGTGATACGCAAAGGGAAATGGGACATCCCTGCCTATCTCGGTGACGGGCATCAGTTCGGAGTCGAGATTGTGTACCGGGTCATGGATGAATCACCTGGACCGCCGTTTGCCTTGGACCATGCATACTCATTTGTCAGGAATGCCACTATTGCGTTTGGATTTCCGGATATCATTGTCCACGCCCCTCAGGCCTTCAGCAAACTGCTCGCCGAATTACAGGACAGCGATGTGGACGTCGTATTAGGGATATTTCCCATTAAGAGAGCCATCAAGGACGATAGAGTTTTGTTAGGGCGGAGAGGGCAAGTGAGAGAATTCGTAGTAAGCACCAGAGGCTCGAACCACCCTCATACGTGGAGTATAGCGGTCTGGGGCCCGCGTTTCACGGATTACATGCACGAATTCATCGAGCGCACAAAAGGACACGCGGGTTTAAGGATTGCAGAAGAACTGACCGTCGGCCATGTCATCGAGCCGGCATTCAACAGCGGCATCCGAATGCGTGGAGTTATGTTTCCCAAAGGGACTTCTTTGGACATCGGAACACCCGACTCCATGAAGGAGGCCGTACTACGATACACAAGCGAAGTTCACACCGAATAAATAAATGAGGCAAAGTGAAACAATATGAACTATGACAAATCCCGTTCTCTCCAGAAACGCGCTCACGCTCTGATTCCAGGTGGTGCGCATACCTATGCCAAAGGGGACGACCAATACCCGGAAGAGGCACCTGGATTCATCCTTCGCGGGGACGGTTCTCATGTGTGGGATGTAGACGGCAATGAATTCATTGAATACGGAATGGGATTGCGCTCGGTCACCTTGGGTCACGCCTATAGGCCTGTTATTGACGCCGCCTATCAGGAGATGTTGCGAGGATCAAACTTCACCCGTCCGCATCCATTGGAGGTTCACTTAGCTGAGGAGTTTCTAAGCGTCATCACCGGGGCCGAGATGGTGAAATTTTCCAAGAACGGATCGGATGTAACCAGCGCAGCAGTAAGACTGTCGCGGGCGTATACGGGGCGCGATTTCGTTGCCATTTGCGCGCAACCGTTCTTCTCCGTCGACGATTGGTTCATCGGGGCTACTCCTATGAACGCCGGTGTACCCAAAGCCGTGCAGCGACTTACGCTGACATTTCAATACAACAGCATCGAAAGCCTGCAGGCCTTATTTCGGCAATATCCAGGCCAGATCGCTTGTGTCATTCTCGAAGCAGAAAAGGATGTTCCGCCGCTGAACGGGTTCCTGCACGAGGTCCAACACCTGTGCAAACAACAGGGAACCGTGTTCATATTGGACGAGATGATTACCGGGTTTCGTTGGCATATCGGCGGCGCACAACAGTACTACGGCCTCACACCGGACCTTTCGGCATTTGGAAAGGCTTTAGGGAACGGATTCTCAGTTGCAGCACTCGCCGGAAAAGCAGACATTCTGCACCTCGGCGGACTTCATCATGACAAAGAACGTGTCTTTTTGCTCTCTTACACCCATGGAGCCGAGACCTGTTCACTCGCTGCGGCTCGCGAAGTCATTCGCACGTATAAGCGGGAACCCGTTATAGAGGTGATGTGGGAAAGAGGGCGCCTATTGAAGGAGGGAGTGCAGAAGGCCATTGAGACCCACAGGCTCCAGGATCACTTCAAGCTGTTAGGTCCCCCTTGTTGTATGGTGTATGCCACCTTCGATCCAAAAAGACAACCATCTCAACCTTTCCGCACGCTCTTTCTTCAAGAAATGATCAGGCGGGGTATTCTCGCGCCTTCCTTCATCGTCAGCTATGCCCATACCGAGCTCGATATTTCTCGCACAGTGGAAGCTGCGCAGGACAGTCTTGGCATTTATCGTCATGCCATCGACGAAGGCATCGAGAAATATTTGGTCGGACGCTCCGTCAAGCCCGTGTGGCGAACGTTCAACTGAACCGAACGTAGCCGAACCGCTTGCTCAGTGATTCTAAAATCTTCTCGCCGTGACAGATCTTCGACTGTGGACCAGACGACAGATTGTGACGTTGGCTCTCGCCCTTCCTCTGGCCGGCGTCGGCCTATTCGGTCTCACTAGGTGGTTTTATAGGTGGTTCCCCTGGAATGGGAGCATGGAAGAACGCTACGTTTCGATCGGCAACCTTGCCGCCACACGTGCGCTTCCCACCGAATCATTTGCGGTCCTTGAGGCACTTGCATCGCTGATCGTGCCAACCGATGGGCATGGGCCTGGCGCCATTGAAGCACGGGTGGCGATCGAGCTTGACAGAACACTGATCGGGAATCCTGCGCGACGAATGCAATACTTCTTGGGACTTCGGGCTTTTGATGACTATGCAAGAACTCGATTTGGCAGCGGATTTCCGACTCTTCCGCACCACCGGCAACTGGAACTGTTGAGCGCGGTCCATCAGGCCGGCGAGCGAATCCATTCTGAAGCCGGTTCGCTGGCCGAGCGAGCGCAACGGAAGATCAGCTATTGGTACTACGCCCGTTGGCACAGACTTCTCCCTCTCATCGAGTTTTGGATTATAGTCAGGGCCGATGTACTGACCGTGTTTTACAGCAGTCGAGAGGCTTGGGATTGGCTCGGATACGATGGGCCTCCTTTCCCGAATGGTTATGTGAACGATCTAAGAACGGCGAATTCTTGAGCGACGAAAGGCATCGCCATGAGCCTGGGCGGTCAACCTGTTGTCAGTGTTTGTCTTCCGACATATAACCGCTCCAAGATGCTTCGCGAAGCGGTCGCCAGCGTCTTGTCCCAAACCCTGCACAATTTCGAACTTATCGTTTCCGACAATGCCTCGGAAGACGATACGGAGGAAGTCGTCAGGTCTTTCAAGGACCCGAGAATCGTCTATATGAGGAACAGTCGCAATATTGGCATGACCGCCAACATTAACAAGTGCTTCGCTACGGCAAAAGGAGAATTCATCGCATTGTGTCCGGACGACGATTTGATGCTCCCTTCCAATTTGGCTCGAAAAGTCGAGTTACTGAAGCGTGTGCCGACGATGGGCCTGGTCCATTCTCGGTTCCACGTCGTCGATGAACATGGAACCATCGTTCGCGCCGACACAAATTGGGGACATGGACCCGAAAGAGAATTGGATGCGGTCGAACCTGGCCGGGTGTTCCTTCGGAGGATGCTCACGGGGTTTTGCGAGGTGAATCCCGTTACGGCGGTGTTTCGACGTGCGTGTTTCGAACGGCTTGGAGGGTTCGACGAATCCTTTCGACACACAGACGACTATGAATATTGGATGAGACTGGCTGTCTATTACGACGTGGGCTATGTAGCCGAGCCATTAGCGATGTGGCGAGTGCACTCACAAACCCATACTAGCAAGTACATGGCCGGCGGCAAAACAGGCTCGAGCGCAGAGAGTCTTCGAGATCAGCTTCGCGCCAAGCACAAAATTCTCAACACATATAAGAGAGACATTGTTGATGCCGAGGAACTTCGGCGACTGGTTCGCTTGGAAACCGGAGAACGAGTCGCCTTTCAGGCCGACTCTATGCTCGATCACGGGACGTGCAAGGCAGAGGTGCGAAAGTTCCTGCGCAGCATGGCGAGAACGTTCCCTTGTCTATTGACCCTGGCCATCTATTGGAAAACACGGCTTAAGGCTTCGATAAACCGCCGTGGCATCGATGCCCTCAAAAAACTGCGGCATTCCATCTCCCACTAAGACGGTCTCATCCTCTATGTCACTTGCCACAACTCGTTCCCGTGTTTCCTTTGATGTAGTTATTGTGGGCTGCGGGGCTGGGGGCGCAGTGGTCGCCAAAAAACTGGCCGACGCGGGCTTATCCGTGGTCGTTCTAGAAGCGGGGCGACGCTTTATCGCGGAGCGTGATTATCATTCCGACCAACCTGATTTCCCGCTCAATGCCGGCCGGATATTTCAGTCACCGGACGACGGCCTTTATACCGCCGGGCCGAAGGGGTTCCGCTATTCCCGAGTCAGAGGCGTCGGGGGCACGACACTGGTGAGTTGGGGAGTGTCGCCTCGTCTCCATGCTTCGGATTTTCACGTCAAAGACCTGGACGGCATTGCCGACAACTGGCCTCTGACGTATGAGGAGGTCGAGCCTTACTACGTCGAAGTCGAGTACGAGCTTGGCATGTCGGGACCGGCTCCGAACGATCAAAATCCGTTTGATTCGCCGAGAAGCAAACCGTTCCCGACTCCGGCTCATCCGATGACCAAAGCTGGACAGCTATTCGCGGCTGGCGCTCGGAAGCTAGGACTCCATCCTTATGTTCCGGCTCTCGCGATGCCGACTGTTCCTTGGGATGGTCGCCGGGCCTGCATCGAAGCCGGGGCATGCGGTTACGGCTGCCGTATAGAAGCCAAATCGAGCGCCGACGTGACGTATGTCCGAAAAGCCGAACGCACCGGACGGGTCGAAATTCGGACGAGCTGTATGGCTCGTGAGATTGCGCTTGATTCCAATGGACGCGCCAAAAGCGTTGTCTATTTCGACCAGAATAGGACGGAGCACTCTGTTGAAGCCCGTGCGGTCGTGCTGGCGGCCAATGCAATCGAAACTCCGCGGCTCCTGTTGTTGAGCACGTCATCTCGGTATCCTTCCGGACTTGCGAACTCAAGCGGACTCGTCGGCAAGTATCTGCTCGATCATCTCGATGCAGGCACCCTCGTGTACCGCGAAGAGCCTCTCGAAGGTTGGAAAGGCGTTCCGGTTTCCGCCATGCTGCAAGATTTTTACGAGACGAATAAGCGGAATCCATTTGTCCGTGGATGGCTCCTTGAGGTTTCCACCGGCGGAAGTTGGCCGATTGCGCTCGCAAGACGAATCGGTGGATGGGGTTCGACCCACAAGGCCGCGATGAAGCGCCGATTCGGTCACGAGCTGTCGATCTTCGCGCAGGGCGAACAGATACCGGACATCCGCAACCAGGTTTTGCTCGATCCAACCATGACGGACCACTTCGGCCTTCCGGTTCCGAAAATCTTGAGCGAAGCAAGAGGAAACGATTTCCCCATGCTCAAGGCGATGAGCCAGAGCATTCGAGAGCTTCTGACGGCCATGGGAGTGAAAGAGGTATTGTCCGAATGGTCGCATCAACCAGGCGCATCTACGCATTACATGGGCTCCTGTCGTATGGGAACCGATCCGCGCAATTCCGTGGTAGATCGGTGGGGGCGCGCGCACGATGTGCCCAATCTTTTCATCGCGGATGGGAGCACGTTCGTGACAGGTGGGGCCGCGCATCCGACCTTGACCTTGATGGCCTTGGCGGCACGAACTTCGGATTACATCATCGAGCGGTTTAAAACAGGAGATATCTAAGAGCTATGGCCATCTACGTGCTGGGCATATCGGCTTTTTATCACGATTCGGCCGCCGCTCTGTTAAAAGACGGCGAGATTCTCGCCGCAGCCCAAGAGGAGCGGTTCACACGCGTAAAACACGATTCCGGTTTTCCTTCCAACGCCGTGATGTATTGCTTGGAGGCCGCCGGAATCCGTGTCGCGGATTTGAATTATGCGGTCTTCTATGAGAAACCGTATGCCAAGTTCGAGCGTTTACTGGAAACGTACTTGCAGTTCGCGCCGGAAGGGTTTCGATCTTTTCGACAGTCGGTCGCCCTCTGGGCAAAACACCGGCTCAGGATCAAGGACGAGATTCTAGAAGGACTTGGCGAGAGCTTTCGCGGCGAACTCTGCTTTACCGATCACCATGAATCTCATGCAGCGAGCACCTTCTTCCCGTCGCCCTTTGAAGATGCCGCGGTCCTGACCCTGGACGCCGTCGGCGGGTGGGGGACAAGCTCGATCGGCATGGGCTGCGGCAACCGGTTGACGTTGACGCACGAGATGCGATTTCCCCACTCGCTCGGCATGTTGTACTCCGCCTTCACCTACTACACAGGATTCAAGGTCAATTCCGGCGAATACAAGATGATGGGCCTGGCTCCTTACGGCCGACCGATCTATGCCAAGCTGATCATGGACAACCTGCTGGAATTGCGTCAAGACGGCTCGTTGTGGCTCGACATGAGTTATTTCAATTTTTGTCAGGGCCTCACGATGACGTCGGACAAGTTTCATGAGCTGTTCGACGGGCCTCCGCGCAAACCGGAAAGCGAAATCACTCAGAAGGAAATGGATATCGCCGCGTCGATCCAGGTTGTCTGCGAGGAAATCGTCCTGCACGCCGCCAGGCATGCCTATCGATTGACGGGCTCGCGCAATCTCGCGATGGCCGGAGGCGTGGCATTGAATTGCGTAGCAAACGGACGGGTCTTGCGGGAAGGACCCTTTCGTTATCTCTGGATTCAACCGGCCGCCGGTGACGCCGGCGGCGCGCTGGGAGCGGCGCTGTTGGTGTGGCATCATCTGCTCGGCCGTCCCCGCTCGGTCGGTCGGAGCGACAGCCAAAAGGGCTCTCTGCTTGGCCCTTCGTTCACGAACGAAGAAATCGGTCTCTATCTGGACTCGGTAGGAGCCGTCTACGACTACGTGCCCGATGAGGAGCAGCTTTTGACGACGGTAGCCGAGCTGATCGCTCAGGAAAAAGTCATAGGGTGGTTCCACGGACGAATGGAATACGGCCCTCGGGCATTGGGCAGCCGCAGCATCATCGGCGACCCACGGTCGCCGCGCATGCAACAGGTCATGAACGTCAAGATCAAGTTCCGCGAATCCTTTCGACCCTTTGCGCCCTGTGTCCTGAAAGAGTTCGCGCACGAAATCTTCGAACTGGAAGAGGGGCAGGAAAGCCCTTACATGCTTCTGGTCGCCCCAGTGAAAGAGCAATGGCGCAGGCACCTGACCGAAGAGGAGCGCCGCCGCATGCAGGATCCGGATCTGCGGATTCGGGTCGCCGTTCCCAGATCCACGTTGCCGGCCATTACTCACGTCGATTATTCCGCCAGAATTCAGACCGTCGATGCCGAGCGGCATGGGCGATTTTATCGTCTCATGCGGCGCTTTTACGATCGGACCGGTTGTCCGGTCGTCATCAACACCAGCTTCAACATCCGAGGGGAACCGATCGTGTGCACGCCGGAAGACGCGTTTCGGTGCTTCATGACGACCGACATGGATTGCCTGATCCTCGAAAACTTCATTCTGATGAAGACGCGGCAACCGGAAGACTCGCTCAACGATGTCGAGGCCTATAAGGCTCAATACGCGCTGGATTGAGGTCCATATGCTTGTCCCTTCGCATCCGCGACGAGCCTGGCTGCAAAGCTTCTGGATCGTCGCATGTTCGATGAGCGGGTTTCTTGTCGGAGGACTCCTTGCGGCTCGACTGGGGTCCATATGGATAGCCGCGGGCGTGCTTGCCGGAGGACTGTTGAGCTACATCGGCTTTCTCTTTCCTGCCGTTACGCTCGGTCCGTACCGACTGTGGTTCCGAATCTCGGATCTCTATTTTCGCGTTGTCCGACTCGCCGTGAAGGCCGTCTGCTTTTTCGTGATCTTCGTGATCGTCGGACGTCGGAAATCGTCCCTTCTTTTTGATCGGCCGACTGAGATGGCGTCGATCTGGCTGCCGCGCAACACACTGCCTGACGCGAATTATCCGCACGAGTACGAGGGCGAGATCGGACCGGCCAGGCCGCGCTCGTGGGTCTCGGTCTATGCGGCCTGGGCACGATCATCCGGGAACGGGTGGGCGATTTCGTTGCTTCCTTTCCTGCTTCTTCTGGCTCTGCTCGAGCCGGAACAGGAACGCGTCTTTCCTGCCGGCATCTACACCCTCTTTTAGGCTTTAAGGCTTTGGCGGAGAGCTCAAGAGCTATGAGTCGATACGGGCTAGCGCTGCTCGCATCAGGGATCGCTCTCGTCGTGATTTCGCCTCTGTTGGTGATCGGGGCTCCTTTCTGGCTGGCCATCGGGCTGATGAGATGGACCGCCCGGAAGATGGAACCTTCTGTGAAACGTTGGCAGGACATTTACGAATTCAATCCGATGCTCGGATGGAAAGCCAAGGGCGATCTCGATTGCCATGTCCTCGAAGACCGTGACGATGTATTTCATGTCGTGACGGATAGATTCGGATGGGCGGGCAGAGCGACGATCTCCGAAAGCGACGTGGTCGTCGTCGGGGATTCTCACGCATGGGGATACGGCGTCGATCATCGCAAGGCGTTCTTCAATCTGAATCCCGGCATGCGGATCAAAGCGATCGGCGCTCCCGGATACAATCTCGTCCAGGAGCTTCTCCTGTTGGAACAACTGGCGCCTCAGCTCAAAGGAAAGTTTGTCGTGTGGTTTGTCTATATCGGCAACGACTTCTCCGACAATCTCACTCCGGAAATGGACGGATATCGAACGCCGTTTGTGCGCCAGGTGAAGGGGGAGAACCGATGGGAAATCGTCACCCGTCATCTCTCACCGGCCAAGTGGACATGCAGCGACAACGTGAAATTGCGCCGTGTTCACGCCGTGCTTGCGGCTCTCCACAGCGAGACATCATTCGCCAAGCGTGCCTACGCAGCCTGTGAGTTTCTCCTGGCCCGAGGCAGCCGCGTCTGCAGAGAGGCAGGAGCGGAACTTGTCGTGATGTCTGTGCCGGCCGTTGTGACGATCAGCGAGTCCCACATGCGCGCCATGTGCGCAGCAAGATCGTTCCATTTGCCTGTTGACCGCAGCTTACCGGACCGCAAGCTGAGCGACATTTGCGCCAGACTCGGAATCCGGTACGAGTCTTTAACACCACATCTTGACCTTCGCCATTACAAGGATCGCGACGATCACTGGACCGAGGAAGGCCATCGACGGGTCGCTGCAGCTCTTTGGGATATGTATCGTCAATACCGGAACGGCGACGGAAGTGTTCGACCGACACACAATGACCATAGACTCGTTTCTGTCTCGCATTCAACGTCCAGCCCGTCGGCATAACCCAACATGACCTATCTATCGGATACCCCCGGCAGAAGCTTCGCCCAACCTTCCCTGAACTGGTCCGTCATTGTCGCTTTGTTTGCTCTGGAAGGCTCATGCGGCCTCGCCCTGTTAGCCCTTTACAAGAAGGGAGAGCAAGGTTTCTCTTCGTTTATTCAGACCAACGCAGGAATGTTCTTCATCATCAGCCTTGCCGTTCTCGCTATCTCGGCCGGATGGATAGGCTGCGCCTACTTTCTCAGTAACAGAAATGCTTTGAGAGCATTTCAGCTCACTGTGGCGATGAACCTAGTGACCGTTATATTTGTTCTGGTATGCAGTGAGCTCGCGGTTCGGGTTCTCGCTAAACGGACTCCGGAAGGCGACGCCATCAACGGCATGCTTTTGTTTCCAAAGAACTGGGACCGGATGCGGAGCCACTACCTCGCAGTATGGAAAAAAGCCTCTGGGGACAATCAGGAAGGGATTACTTCAGACGTCGGCTACGTGGTGTACGATCGAGATCTCGGTTGGTCCATCGGACCCAACCGCAGGAGCGCGAACGGACTCTATTTTTCCAACCCTCAGGGCTTGCGCGCTCCCCGCACCGGTGAGAGCTTTCCTCTGCCTCAGGCCGCACCATGGATCGCCGCGCTAGGAGATTCATTTACATTCGGCGAAGAGGTGGCGTACGAGGACACGTGGGCAGCGCGGCTTGAGAAGCTCTTAGGAGGGCGGTTCGCCGTCGCAAACTTCGGTGTGGCTGGATACGGCGTCGATCAAGCGTATCTTCGTTATCTACGGGATGTACGGCCGTGGCGTCCCACCGTCGCCGTGTTGGGTTTCATCTCCAACAACCTGTTTCGATCGACGACTGTGTATACGTTCCTGAATTTCCCCGAGTGGGAGAATCCGTTTTCGAAGCCGCGTTTCCTTGCGACCGCAGAAGGGCTTCGGCTGCTCAACGTACCCACCATTCCCCCCGCCACGATCTTCTCCAAGTCGGCGATCACCGAACTGCCGTACCTCAGGCACGATATGGGATACACACCTTTGGAGTGGCAGCACGAGTGGTACCACTCCTCTTATTTCGCGCGGTTCCTGCTGACCAGATTTCCTCGATGGACACCTTTAAATGCAAATGCATCTGAAGAAGCGGTATTCTCGCTCAACGAACGAGTCTTGCGTTCTTTCATCGAACAGACAACCGAGTCGGGAACTATTCCCGTCATTGCCTATTTCCCTACTGCGGGAGACTTTCACCCTCAACGGCCCAATTTGACCGGCAAAACGTTTCTCCAACGGACCGGCATCCCTTACATCGATCCGACCTCCTGCCTGTTGCAGGTGCCTGAAGCGGAGCGGTTCCAGCCGGGCGGACATTATTCACCGCGAGGCAATGCTGCCGTGGCCGAATGCCTGGCAGAGAGTCTACGACAAATCACCGCCTTGTCCGGTCGGCAGCCTGCGTACAATGCGGGATCTCAGCCCACGCGATAGATTCCCGTGGCTCTTGCCGAAGCTACCTCACCACCCTCGGAAACGGCGTTGACGCAGACGATGGGAAGACCCTGGAAACTAGCCTGGTGTCACAACGGCGATGCCGGCGGATCCAAGCGGTTCGCTTTCGAAATGGTGCGAGAACTCTCGAAGCGCGGCCACGTGCTCGATGAAGTGATTATTCGCGGTCCTGCAACGGATTCGGACTACTTGCCTCTCAAGCCTTTCGTCAGAACGTCTATGGAGATGATCGTCCATAGTCCCAACCTGTCCCGGTTGCGACCCTACTTGGTCTATTCGTCGGCGTTGCTGGCCTATGCCGTATGGAAGGTTCGTCAACGGCATCGGGACTTTCAGATCCTTGCGGACAAGATCAATAAGTCCGACTATGACTTCGTGCACATCGATCAGTACCCGTTCTGCCGGACCACAAGCATTTTGCCTTATCTTGACCTCCCGACTGTTCTGTACAGTCACGAACCGTCGCCGGCTCGATACCTGAGCGTAAACAGTAATGGGGCCCTGCGAGAGCCCTTTGGGCTTAAGGGCGCGTACACCTTTGTGTGTGAAAACCTTCACCTCCTGGCCGACCATTTGCAAAACAGACACGATATTCGACTGACAAACCACGCGCAAACCATCCTTATCAACTCGCAATATTCCAGAGAGGTGTTCTTCCAAAGATACGGCCGCCTTTCAAGAGTTTGTCATTATGGGGTCGATCACGAAACATTTCGTCCGCTGTCGCTGCCTGTGGAGTCGATGGTCGTCTCGATCGGTCGAATTGTCAAAGCCAAACAACATCACACAGCCATCGAGGCTGTCGGGATGATCGACCGGATTGTAAGACCCCGCATGGTCATCGCGACGCCCGAATCCAAGGACTCCCTCAAAGATCCAACCTACAGGGCCTGGATCGAAAAGTTGGCGAAAGATAAAGGGGTTGCTTTGGAGATCTGGTACAGGCCGAGCCAACACGAACTGGCCAGGCTTTACAACCGGGCGATAGCGTTGATCTTTGTGCCGATCATGGAGCCGTTCGGATTGGTTGCCATAGAAGCGATGGCCTGTGGCACTCCCGTCATAGGAGTGAGAGAAGCGGGCATCAGAGAATCCGTCGTCGATGGGGTAAGCGGAATTCTTGTGGATCGGAACTCCGGAGAAATCGCCGAGGCAATCTTGCGTCTCATGGTCTCTCAGAATCTTCGCGCCTCAATAAGCAAACAGGCGGTCGAGTATGTTCATCGCCGATGGACTTGGCAACAGGCCGCTGACCGTTATGAAAAGGAGGTTGGGAAGCTATTGGAAGGGGTCCGGGGCCTCTGAGCGCCGGACGGCTTTCCCGGTTATCTGACGGCCGTAAATGGGGAACCAGAATACAATGAACCGCGCTGCACCCGTGCATCCTCTTGTGCTTCAGCGTTGCGACCGGTTTGTCGCTCGGACGATGAACTGGCTTTATGATCACCTCCGGTTCGTGCCGAATGTCCGCCAGTTGGTTCTGTGCGATTCGCTGCAAAATCGCGACGAATTTCCAGAGCTGGATGCCTGGTGCGTGAATCCTCACAGTTTCGCCCGCCGGGTCTGGCGAAAACTGGCCGGCCGTCGACCCTATCTTGTGGATCTGATGCGCGTGAAAGCCCGCCGGCCCCGTGTACTGCATTCTCACTTCGGTTACGTCGGGGCGGAAGACCTCGGACTCCAGGAAGCATTGGGCATTCCCTGGCTCGTGGGATTCTACGGGGCCGACGTCTATCAATTGGGCCTCCAACCGCAGTGGCAAGAGACCTATAACCGCCTGTTCGAACGCCTCTCTCATGCGCTGGCTCTCGGTCCGGTGATGGCCGATCAACTGCAGAAGATGGGGTGTCCCTCCGAGAAGGTGAAAGTTCATCCCCTCGGCGTCGAGGTGGACAGTCTGCCGTTTCAACTGCGCGTCCTCCGGTCCGGCGAGCCGTTGAAGCTCCTTTTCGCCGGAACATTCCGCGAGAAAAAGGGGATTCATTACGTCTTGGAGGGCGTTTCGTCGGCGCACCGACGAGGCGTCAAACTCCACCTCCATTTGGTGGCCGGAGAAATGGGCAAGAGCGGAGAGGAGGAAACCCGCGACGCCGCCTTCGCCACGATCAGACGACTCGGGATCGAACATTTGGTCACCTGTTCCCCGCTTCTTCCTTTTCAAGAATTGTTGCGACTGGGCCTGAATTGTCATCTTTTTCTCTCGCCCAGCGTGACCGCGTCCAACGGTGATTGCGAAGGGACTCCGTTCGTCCTGCAACAGATGATGGCCACGGGCATGCCGGCCATCGCCACCGTGCATTCCGACATCCCTTTCATCTTCGGAGACTTGAAGCATTTGCTCGTGCCTGAACGAGATTCGAACGCCATCGCCGACCGGCTGCAATACTACGCCGAGAACCCGGAAGAGTTGATCCCCGATGGGGTCGCCATGAGAAACCGTATCCGCTCCGCGTTCGACGTCCGGCACTGCGCTTCGCAATTGGCCGAGATCTATCGATCGTTGATCGTGTAACGACGAACACAACCTCGAAGAGAGGTAAGGAGGAGTTCATGCGCGTACTGATTACAGGTGGGGCGGGCTTCCTCGGCAGTCACTTGTGCGATGCCTTGGTCGAGCGCGGCCATGAGGTCGTGTGCCTGGACAATTTTTGCACCGGTCGTCCCGACAACATCGCTCATCTCATGGGCCACGAAAGGTTCAGCTTCATTAAATACAACGTATGCGACTACCTGCACATCGACGGACCGCTGGACGCCGTCATGCATTTCGCGTCACCGGCCAGCCCCCAGGACTATTTGGAGATGCCGATCGCCACTCTGAAAGTCGGGGCCTTGGGGACTCACAAAGCCCTGGGTCTGGCCAAAGTGAAGAGTGCGCGGTTCTTGCTGGCCAGCACCTCGGAGGTCTACGGCGATCCCCTCGTGAATCCACAGCCCGAGAGCTATTGGGGCAACGTCAATCCCCTCAGTCCCCGTGGAGTCTATGACGAGGCCAAGCGGTTCGCGGAAGCCATGACCATGGCCTATCACCGCTACCACGGCCTCGACACACGCATTGTCCGGATCTTCAACACCTACGGTCCGCGGATGAGGCCGAACGACGGGCGTGTCGTGTCGAACTTCATCGTACAGGCGCTTCAGGGCAAGCCGCTCACGGTCTTCGGCGACGGCACTCAAACCCGGAGCTTCTGCTATGTGGACGACCTGGTCCGTGGTATCCTCGGTCTGCTCATGACCGACTCGGACAAATCCATCGAGAAGCGGACCGACCGGTCCGGCTTTTTGACCACCCACAAGGAGAGTCCTCCTGAAAGCGTTCACGATCCCATGAACATCGGCAATCCCCGGGAGTTGACGGTCAACGGGATCGCCGAGCTCGTGGTGCAACTCGTTGGGGCGAAGACCGCCATCGAATACGGGCCCCTGCCGGCCGACGATCCTCGCGTTCGACGACCCGACATCCGGCGAGCCAAAGCATTACTCGGTTGGGAGCCTCGGGTCGAACTCGAGGACGGGCTTAGGCAGACAATCGAATACTTCCGGAAGGTTCTCTAAGCAAACGCCAAGTCATGAAGATTCTTTCCGTCGTCGGCGCCCGTCCGAACTTCATGAAAATCGCGCCGTTGATCCGCGAGATGCGGAAGCATCGGCAGATTACGCCGATATTGGTGCATACGGGGCAGCACTACGACATCCAAATGGCGGGCCGGTTTTTTCAGGACCTGGGAATCCCTGATCCTGATGTGTGCCTCGAAGTGGGATCGGGGTCCCACGCCTATCAAACCGCGGAGGTCATGAAACGGCTGGAGCCGGTGATCGAGCGGGAACGACCGGACCTCGTGGCGGTGGTCGGGGACGTCAATTCCACCATGGCGGCCGCGCTGGCGGCCGTGAAGCTTTTGATTCCCGTGGCCCATATCGAAGCCGGCCTGCGCAGTTTCGACCGCACGATGCCGGAAGAGATCAATCGGGTGGTGACCGATGCGGTCGCCGACTTCCTGTTTGTCACGGAGGAGAGCGGCGTGCAGAATCTCCTCGCCGAGGGGGTGGACAAGAACAAGATCTTCCTGGTCGGCAACGTCATGATCGATTCGTTAGAGGCTTCGCGCCGACTCTGGAGTCGATCGGACATCCGCGCGCAATTGAGGCTGACGGCTCGTGACTACGGGGTGGTGACGCTGCACCGGCCCTCCAATGTCGATCATCCCGAGACGCTTCGCCGCATCCTCGACGCGCTCAAGAAGATCGGGCAGTCGTTGCCGATCATTTTCCCCATCCATCCGCGCACGAGGAAAACGCTCGAACACTCCGGCGCCGTCGGTTACGGCCTCCGGCTTGACGCGTCTGCCGTAACGGCCAACGCGGTCTATGGCCTGGATCCGTTAGGGTATTTGGACTTCATGGCCTTGGTCGCCGGAGCACGGCTGGTGCTGACGGATTCCGGCGGCATTCAGGAAGAAACGACCGCGCTCGGCATCCCGTGCCTCACCATTCGAGAAAACACGGAGCGTCCGGTGACCGTGACTCATGGCACCAATCGGCTGGTCGGGGCCTCTCCGGACAAAATCGTCTACGAGACCGAGCGCGTCCTGGCGAGCCCGTATCCGAAGCCGTCGCCACCGCCCTTGTGGGATGGACACGCCTCCGAGCGGATCGTTTCGATCTTGCTCCGGCATCTGGACCCTCAAGGCGGGGGCTCCCACACTCCCGGTCATTCCGCGATCCCGCGCAGGCCTCCCGGCCTAGCAGCGTCCGAAGATTCTCCCGGGACCAACGGAACCGGACGAAGACCGACGCCCTCGCCGGAGCCATGATCTCATCTTCGACAACGGAGATTGTCTTCTGCGGCCCGAGTCATCAGCCGTTGTGGGACGGTTACGTTCAGCAGTCGGCCGCAGCAACCATCAGCCATCAGTTCGCCTGGCAATCCGTCATCAGGGACACCTACGACCATCAGACTCCCTACCTCATGGCCAAAGAGGGCGAAACCGTAAAAGGGATCTTCCCCCTTGTCATGGTGAGAGGTTTCTTCGACGCCTCCCTGACTTCGATGCCGTTTATGGATTACGGCGGTATCTGCGCCGATGATCAGGAGACCGCGCAGGCATTGCTCGATCATGCGATGCGCCTCATGCGCGAGCGGCGATGTCGGGCGCTGGAGATTCGGCAAGCGCTTCCGTTGGTTCACGTCGGCACCCTGCGCTCGGACAAGGCGAGCATGTTGTTGGACCTGTCCGGCGGTATCGACACGCTCTGGCGGTCGTTGCCTGCCAAGGTTCGCAATCAGGTGCGCAAGGCCGAAAAGTCCGGGCTCACCACGATCATGGGCGGGCTTGAACTGCTGGACGAGTTCTACAAGGTCTTTGCCGTCAACATGCGCGATCTCGGCTCGCCGGTTCATTCCCGGACCTTTTTTCGACGGATGGGAACGGCACTGGGTCCCCAGATGCGCGTGATTCTCGTTCGCCACGGGCAGCACACCGTGGGAGGTGGAGTCTGTCTGTTTTTCAAGGACACGATGCTCGTCCCGTGGGCTTCTTCGCTGAGGGAACACTTCGCCAAATGCCCGAACAATCTCCTGTATTGGGAGGCCATTCAACATGGATGCAAGCACGGATACCGGACGTTCGACTTCGGTCGATCCTCTGTGGGCTCTGGGACGTTCGAGTTCAAGAAACAGTGGGGCGCCCGGCCTCTAACACTCCCTTGGCGACTGCTGACGCAGGACGGCGGATCCGGTTCAACGCTGTCAGCCAGTGACGTGAAATACCGCTTGCTTGCAGAAATCTGGCGCAGACTGCCGGTGAGCGTCTCGAGAGTTCTTGGACCGCGTATTCGCAAACACCTCACAAACTAAGCGCGAATGTCCCATGTGCGGGATCGTCGGTCTCTACAACTGGAACGAGCCAACTGAGGCGGTCGGCGATCACCTGAAGCGGATGTGTCAGAGCATCACGCACCGGGGGCCGGACGACGAGGGGGTTTTCCTTTCCCGAGGGATCGGCCTCGGTATGCGACGTCTGAGTATCATCGATGTCGCGGGCGGGCATCAGCCGATCTCCAATGAAGACGGCACGGTCACGGTCGTCTTCAACGGCGAGATTTACAATTACCGCGAGCTTCGCGAGAACTTGAGCCGGCGCGGTCATCGCTTTCGGACACAGACCGACACCGAAGTGATCGTTCACGCGTATGAAGAGGATGGTCAGGATTGCGTCAAGCAATTCAACGGCATTTTCGCCTTCGCCTTGTGGGATGCGCGGGCCGGACGACTCGTCGTCGCCCGAGACCGGATGGGGGTCAAACCTCTCTACTACACCCGCACGCCGCGAGGATTCGCCCTGGCCTCCGAGATCAAAGCACTGCTGACGGTTCCCGGAGTCCCGCGGGTCATCGACCCGGAGGCGGCTGCTCAATTCTTTCGCCTGGGATTCGTCACCCCCCCGCGCACCCTTTTCGGCGGGATCCACAAGTTGCCGGCCGGTTGGCGATTGGTCGCCGAGCGCGGAACGTTTCAATTGCAGAAGTACTGGGATCTGGACTTTGTCCGCCCCGCTCTCGTGCCGAGCTTCGAGGAGTGCTGCGAGGAACTGCGGGCGGTCTTGCGGGAGGCGGTCACGAGCCAGATGGTCAGCGACGTGCCGCTGGGCGCGTTTCTCAGCGGCGGGGTCGATTCGACCGCCGTGGTCGCCTTCATGCGGCAAGCAGCGACCCACGGCGTCAGGACTTATAGCATCGGGTTCGACGCGCAATATGTCTATCACAACGAAGCCCCGTTCGCGGAAGCGGCAGCACGGGCGTTGGGGACGGTACACAAGACGTTGATTGTTCGTCCCCATGTCGCGGACCTCTTGCCCAGTCTCGTCGAGAAACTGGATGAACCGTTGACCGACACCTCGTTCCTTCTTTCTTACCTGGTCAGCGAACTCGCTCATCACGACGTCAAAGTCGCACTGTCCGGGTTGGGCGGAGACGAGTTGTTCGGAGGCTACCGTCGCTATCTCGCTCCGTCGTTGAACCGCTTGATTGACTGGATCCCGGTGAACGTCAGGGGATCGATCGGGAAGCTGTTCGACCACCGGCTTCACGCAGACCGCGGGACGGTCTGGGGCAATCTCGGTCGCTACGGAAAGGCGTGGGGACGAGCCTTAGCCCTTCCTATGGCACAGCAGTATGTCGGACTCCTCTCCGTGCTTTCAGTCGAGTTGGTCGACGACCTGCTGAGCCGTCGGACGCCAGGTCACGATCCTGGCGGCGATTTGGGCGAGTTCTATAATCGGGCGGGAGCCGAGGCCTCGCTGGATCGTTTGATGTACGTCGATGCGAAAACCGTCCTTCCGGAGAGCCTGCTTCTGCTCACCGACAAGATGGGGATGGCGAACTCTCTCGAGGTCCGAGTGCCCTTCCTTGACAACCGGGTCGTTGATTTCGTCCGCCGCGTTCCCGCCCATTACCGCGTGCGGGGATGGACCTTGAAACGTCTGCTGAAAGCCGCGCTCAGGGGCATCGTTCCGGACTTTGTCCTCGACCGCTCCAAGCGTGGGTTCGGCGGGCCGATGGGAGCGTGGCTTCGGACGGACCTTCGGCCGTTGATCGCCCAGTTGCTCGCGAGAGACCGTTTGAAGCGCGACGGCATTCTGAACGGCGACGTCGTCGCTTCCGTGATCGCGGCCCATGATGCGGGAAA